>NZ_UETR01000019.1:0-58719 GCF_900491745.1 Candidatus Amarolinea aalborgensis
TGATTGTGCCCGGAGATTACTTCGACGCGTTCAACACCTTGCGCGCCATCGAGCAGGAACGGTGCACCGCCCTCTATGGCGTGCCGGCTATGTTCATCGCCGAGTTGAGCGACGCGCGCCTGTCATCGTTTGACCTGACGTCCCTGCGCACCGGCATCATGGCCGGCAGTCCTTGCCCCATCGCGCTGACCCGACGGGTGGTGGCAGAGATGGGCGTGCGTGAGCTGACCATCGCGTACGGCTTGACCGAAGCCAGCCCGATTGTGACGCAGACGCGTGTGACCGATCCTCCGGTGCGGCGCATCACCACCGTGGGCAAACCCCTGCCCGGGGTCGAAGTCCGCCTGGTTGACCCGGTGAGCCGCCAGGATGTGGCGGTCGGCGGCTACGGTGAATTATGGACGCGCAGCCCGATGGTGATGCCGGGCTACTTTGCCATGCCAGACGCGACGGCCGACGCCATTGATGCCGACGGCTGGCTGCACACCGGCGACCTGGCGATGATAGATCGTGACGGGTACTATCACATCACCGGACGCATGCGCGACATGATCATTCGCGGCGGCGAGAACATCTACCCGCGCGAGATCGAAGACTTCCTCGACACCCATCCAAAAATCGCGCAGGTGCAGGTCATCGGCGTGCCAGATCTGAAATACGGAGAGGAAGTCATGGCGTGGATTCAACTGCGCGCGGGTGAATCGGCCACGGTCGAGGAGATTCGCAGCTTCTGCCGCGGCCAGATTGCCAACTACAAGATTCCGCGCTACATTCGTTTCGTGAGCGACTTCCCGTCCACGGCCACGGGTAAGGTTCGCAAGAACGTCATGCGCGAGATGGCCATCGCTGAGTTGGGGCTGCAGGCGCTGGAGGCCATCGAAACGGCCTGAGGAGGCGGCATCCCCTTGCGAAGGCTGGCTGCACGGCGCATCGCCGGGCAAGCCGAAATCTCCCACTGCGACGCAACAGCCTTACACGGCCGGCCTTCGCAAGGTTGGTTGGTTCTGTGGTGACCAACCCTCGCAGGGATGCGTGGACATCACGGCGCCAGCCGGAGCCGACGCTGCGTGACTTTGAGTGCGCTGACCGGTCGCAGCCCTGCGAGGGGGCGACGTCCCCTTGCGAAGGCTGGCTGCACGGCGCATCGCCGGGCAAGCCGAAATCTCGCCCCGCGGCGCAGCCGCGTTACCGGGCGCGCCTTCGCAAGGTTGGCCCCGCACGACCAACCCTCGCAGGGATACGTGGACATCACGACGCCAGCCGGAGACGGCGCTGCGTGACTTTGAGTGCGCTGACCGGTCGCAGCCCTGCGAGGGGGCGGCGTCCCCTTGCGAAGGCTGGCTGCACGGCGCATCGCCGGGCAAGCCGAAATCTCGCCTCGCGGCGCAGCCGCGTTACCGGGCGAGCCTTCGCAAGGTTGGCCCCGCGCGACCAACCCTCGCAGGGCTGCGTGGACATCACGACGCCAGCCGGAGACGGCGCTGCGTGACTTTGAGTGCGCTGACCGGTCGCAGCCCTGCGAGGGGGCGACGTCCCCTTGCGAAGGCTGGCTGCGCCGCACATCCCCGGGCAAGCCGAAATCTCGCCCCGCGGCGCAGCCGCGTTACCGGGCGAGCCTTCGCAAGGTTGGCCCCGCGCGACCAACCCTCGCAGGGCTGCGTGGACATCACGACGCCAGCCGGAGCCGACGCTGCGTGACTTTGAGTGCGCTGACCGGTCGCAGCCCTGCGAGGGGGCGGCGCCCCCTTGCGAAGGTTGGCTGCGCCGCACATCCCCGGGCAAGCCGAAATCTCGCCTCGCGGCGCAGCCGCGTTACCGGGCGAGCCTTCGCAAGGTTGGCCCCGCGCGACCAACCCTCGCAGGGATACGTGGACATCACGGCGCCAGCCGGAGACGGCGCTGCGTGACTTTGAGTGCGCTGACCGGTCGCAGCCGCGAGGCAACGGCTATGCTTGGAAGCACACTGGAATTTTCACCACATCTTGATGCGCTAACCGTTGCTACTGTATCCTTAGGTACTCGTTCGCCATCTCTGTTCCCCGTAACTATCCTATTCCTATCTTGGTTTTGGTAGGCCGCCCTTTTATCCAGGGCGTTTCCCAGCGAGAACCCTTGATTTAGACAAACATACGCATGTACGCGCCACGTGTCTTTCGTATGTTAGCGACTGGGGCCGCTCCTGTCAGCCGCGATTGCCGGCAGCTTGACGCTGGCTCAGACCGGCGGCGCGTCTCGGCTTGGAAACACGGTCAACCAAACGGAGAGGAGGTGACACTGCACATCGTTTTTCTCTGTCAAACCAATCAGCAGCCGTCGTAAGGTGATGGATAGGCAGCATCGAATCGCGTTTTCAGTAGACGGTCTCCGCCTGCGTCCACCACCGCCGCTCCTCGATAGATAGTCTGTCGTCCCATTACAATGTATGCGCAAGGAGTATCCGATCATGCAACGCAACAGATTCCCTGTGGTGCTCATCTTTCTGGTCATGCTCACTCTGCTGGCCGCGACCGTGGTTGCCCAGGCCCAGACCGCACAGAACAACTCGCCCTCGCGGTCTAGTCAACCTGCAGCTCCGGCGGGGCCTGAATCAGTCGCTTCGGCCATTCAACGGCTGACCCAGGGCGCCGACGGCGACGTCATCGTCAGCTATCGTGCAGCCACGGGCATGGCCAGCTTCATCCGCGTCTCCAAAGGCGGCGATTTGATGCCCACTGGCAGCGGCCAGGCGCCGGAGGCCAAGTCCATGGCTTTCCTCACCGATTTCGGCGCGGCCTTTGGCCTGACTGACATCTACGCTCAGTTGCTGCCCACGGGCCGCCAGACCGATGGGTATGGCGCCACGCACTTCTCCTACAATCAAGTGCAGAACGGCGTGCCAGTCTTCGGCAGCTTCCTCAAGACGCACCTGGACGCCAATGGCAAGCTGACCGCGGCCAACGGCGCCATCGTCCCCGGCATCAAGATCAGCACGACGCCAACGATCTCTGCCAGCAGCGCCGATGCGACCGCTGTCGCGGCCGTGACCGGAGACGTGCGGGTGCTGAACTCCCGTCTCCTGGTTTACCGCGAAGGGCTGCTGCAAGACACGCCTAACGGCGCCGACCACCTGGTTTACGAAGTCGAAGTCGGCAATGGCAGCACGATTCGCGAGTTCGTCTACGTTGACGCCCACACCGGCGCCATCGTAGATCGAATCAACGGCATCGAGAATGGCGACACATCTCCCACGGCTCTTTCCCGTCAGCTTTCCGAGACCAGCCTGGCCAACGTGGTGTGGACCAACCCGCCCGATCCGGATCCGATCCCGGGCGGATGGGCCGGCGGCACCGCGCAGCAGATCATTGACTGGAACAATGAGGCATCGGGCTCCAAGGAGAGCTACAACCTGTTCGGCAGCATGGCAGGCCGGGATTCCTACAACAACGCCGGCGCGATGATGCGCACGGTCAACAACGACCCCGGCATTTCCTGCCCCAACGCCAACTGGAACGGCACCAGCACCAACTACTGCACCGGCGTCACCTCCGACGACGTTGTCTCGCACGAGTGGGGCCACGCCTACACTGAATACACCAGCAACCTCATCTACGCCTGGCAGCCCGGCGCCATGAACGAGTCCTACTCCGACATCTGGGGTGAGACGGTGGACCTGATCAACGGCCGCGGCAGCGACACCCCCGGCGGCCCGCGCGCCTCTGACGGCAGCGCCTGTTCAACCTTGGGCGCCGGCACCCCCAGCACGGACGTGACCTATCGCTGGCTGATGGGCGAGGATTCGACAGCCTTCGGCGGCGCGATTCGCGACCTATGGCGGCCTGAGTGCTATGGCGACCCCGGCCGGGTATCTTCAGCCAGTTACACCTGCAGCACCGCCGACGGCGGCGGCGTGCATACCAACTCCGGTGTGCCCAACCATACGTATGCGTTGCTGGTTGACGGCGGCACCTATAACGCCCAGACCGTCACCGGCCTGGGCCTGACCAAGGCGGCGCATATCTTCTGGCGCGCGCAGTCCACCTACCTGGGGCCGGCCTCAGGCTTCCCTGACCTGGCGAGCGCGCTGGCGCAGTCGTGCACCGACCTGTTGGGCGTGAACCTGAACGCGCTCAGCACCAGCAATGCCACTCCGACGCCCTCCGGCCAGATCATCACGGCGGCCGACTGCATCGAGGTGGCTGATGCCACGGCGGCGACACAGCTCACTACGCCGCCTACTCAGTGCAACTTCCAGCCGTTGCTCAACCCCAACGCGCCCGCGCTGTGCAGCGGCGGTCCGGTCAACACGATCTGGAACGATCCCTTCACCAACGGCATCGGCGCCTGGACGCTCAGCCACAACTTCCCCTACATCACGCCGATTGACTGGACTGCTGCGACGCCGCCCACCCCCTCGCCGGGCAGCGGCGGACTGGCTGCTTTCGGCGCCGATCCCAACACCGGCAACTGCTCTGGCGCCGCCGGCGATAACTCGGGCGTCATGCAGATGACCAGCCCGGTCATTCAGATCCCGGCCGGCATCGTCACGCCGCGCTTGAGCTTCAACCATTGGGTCGCGACCGAGTTCCGCTATGATGGCGGCAACCTCAAGATCAGCGTCAACGGCGGAGCCTTCACGTTAGTTCCACAGGCTGCGTACACCTTCAATGTCCCCAACACAACCTTGTACACGGCGGGACAGGGCAACACGAACCCGCTGGCCAGTCAGCGCGCCTTCACCGGCAGCGACGGCGGCAGCGTCTCCGGCAGCTGGGGCCAGTCGCAGATCAACCTGCTGGCGGCCGGCGTTGCGCCCGGCAACACGATTCAACTGCGCTATGACATGGGCATGGACGGCTGCGGCGGCCTCTTCGGCTGGTACGTGGACGACGTCAATGTCTACGCGTGCGAGGGCGTGCCCACTGGCGTAACCTTAAGCAGTGTGGCCGCGCGCCCCGAGTCGCCAGCGCCGTTTGCCACGGCGATCCCGCTCGTCGCTCTACCGCTGGCGTCCGGCCTGGCGCTGGCTGCAGCGTATGTGGCGCGGCGGCGGAGACGGTAATTTCGTGAGATAGGGGCAGAAAGCAGAGAGCGTGACTGATCAAGAAGGAAGCTTGAGGCCCACTTACTCTATTTTCCACCTTGTCTGACCGCCGTGGACGCGGCGATCAATCAAAGAACCGGATGGGTCCCACGATCCATCCGGTTTTTTTGACCAATTGCCAACTGCGACCGCTGGGTCTTGTCGCAGCCCTGCGAGGGGCGGCACCCCCTTGCGAAGGCTGGCTGCACGGCGCATCGCAGGGCAAGCCGAAATCTCGCCCCGCGGCGCAGCAGCGTTACCGGGCGGGCCTTCGCAAGGTTGGCCCCGCACGACCAACCCTCGCAGGGCTGCGTGGACATCACGGCGCCAGCCGGAGCCGACGCTGCGTGACTTTGAGTGCGCTGACCAGTCGCAGCCCTGGGGGCGACCTCCCCTTGCGAAGGCTGGCTGGACGACAGATCATCGGGCAAGCCAAGATCACCCTTTTCGGCTTTTGCTCCTTACACGGCGGGCCTTCGCAAGGTTGGTTGGTTCTGTGGCGACCAACCCTCGCAGGGATTTGTGGACATCAGTCCGTCGGCGTGTGGCGACGTTGCGCGCCTCTGAGTGCGTCCTCCGGTCGCAGCCCTGCGAGGGGGCATCTTTCGGGGGTAGGTTTTTTTGAGAAGAGTGAGCGAAACAGCGTGACTTCGTGTAAGATAGAGTTTACCAAACAACCTATCATACTGGAGGTCACAGATGTCTCGCTCAGAATCATTGTTGCAGTGGACGACATGCGTGTCAAGTAATCTGCCTCAGTTATCAGTAAGTCAGGCCCGGGTGCTGGCGTGGTGGAGTTTTGGGATCGCGATGACGGGCAGTTGTGGGCGCTACACGGTGGCAACCTTTCTCGGTCTGCTGAGCGGACAGAAAGTGGCCACGGTGGAGCAACGGCTGTATGAATGGTGCCTGGATGCCAAAGACAAGGGCGGGAAGCAGCGGCAAGAACTGGTCCTCAGCACCTGCCAGTTGGCGCTGCTGCAGTGGATCATCCGCTTGTGGGTGGGCACGCAGTTGGCCTTGACCCTGGATGCCACGAGCCTGGGGGATCGATTTGTGGTTCTGGCCGTGAGCGTGGTCTACCGCGGGTGTGGGATTCCTGTGGCCTGGACGGTCTTGCCGGCTGGCGCCAAAGGCGCATGGCGCAAGGAATGGCTGCGCCTGCTGCGCTTGTTGCGCCCGGCCGTGCCCCCAGAGTGGACGGTGATTGTCCTGGCGGATCGGGGCTTGTATGCGGGCTGGCTCTATCGTCGGATTGTACGACTGCACTGGCATCCCTTCCTGCGCATCAACAATGGCTCGAAGTTTCGGCCCCAAGGCCGTGCGCACTGGTACTGGCTCAAAGACTTGATTGGTACTGTCGGCCACCAGTGGCAGGGCCGCGGTAGTTGCTTCAAACATCCCGCCAGCCGCCTGGAATGTACGCTGCTTGCCTGGTGGAGCGAAGCCAACGAGGACCCCTGGTTTGTTCTCACCGATCTCTCACCGACCCAGTCGTCCGTTACCTGGTATGGCCTGCGCTCCTGGTGTGAGCAAGGCTTCAAGTGCAACAAGCGCGGCGGCTGGCAATGGCAGTTGACCCGCATGCACCATCCCGAGCGTGCCGCACGCCTCTGGCTCGCCCTGGCGGTCGCCACCCTTTGGATGGTCAGTGTTGGCACCGAGCTCGAATGCCGGACCAACCTTGACGACCCAGACCTGCCCGACCTGCAGGCCTTGCTTGACCACAAACCTGTGCGTCGTATCCGCCTCCACCGCTTGGGTCGCCTCTGGCTCTTGGTCGAGGCCATCGCACGCCAAGCACTTCACCTGCCACGACAACTTTTACCGGAACCGTGGCCGGCGCCACTTTCACCGACACAAGCTGTACTGGCACCCTGTCCGGAGGTGCCGCCATGAAAAACCTACCCCCGAAAGCGAGGGGGCATCCCCTTGCGAAGGCTGGCTGCTCCACGCTACGTTGGGCAAGCCGAAATCGCCCTCTTTGGCTCTTGCTCCTTACACGTCGGGCCTTCGCAAGGTTGGTTGGTTCTGTGGCGACCAACCCTCGCAGGGATTTGTGGACATCAGTCCGTCGGCGTGTGGCGACGTCGCGTGCCTCTGAGTGCGTTGTCCGGCCGCAGCCCTGCGAGGGGCGGCGCCCCCTTGCGAAGGCTGGCTGCACGGCGCATCGCCGGGCAAGCCGAAATCTCGCCCCGCGGCGCAGCAGCGTTACCGGGCGGGCCTTCGCAAGGTTGGCCCCGCACGACCAACCCTCGCAGGGATACGTGGACATCACGACGCGAGCCGGCGACGGCGCTGCGTGACTTTGAGTGCGCTGACCGGTCGCAGCCCTGCGAGGGGGCGACCTCCCCTTGCGAAGGCTGGCTGGACGACAGATCATCGGGCAAGCCAAGATCACCCTTTTCGGCTTTTGCTCCTTACACGGCGGGCCTTCGCAAGGTTGGTTGGTTCTGTGGCGACCAACCCTCGCAGGGATTTGTGGACATCAGTCCGTCGGCGTGTGGCGACGTTGCGCGCCTCTGAGTGCGTCCTCCGGTCGCAGCCCTGCGCGGGGGCATCCCCTTGCGAAGGCTGGCTGCACGGCGCATCGCCGGGCAAGCCGAAATCTCGCCCCGCGGCGCAGCCGCGTTACCGGGCGGGCCTTCGCAAGGTTGGCCCCGCACGACCAACCCTCGCAGGGATACGTGGACATCACGACGCCAGCCGGAGCCGACGCTGCGTGACTTTGAGTGCGCTGACCGGCCGCAGCCCTGCGCGGGGGCATCCCCTTGCGAAGGCTGGCTGCACGGCGCATCGCAGGGCAAGCCGACATCTCGCCCCGCGGCGCAACAGCGTTACCGGGCGGGCCTTCGCAAGGTTGGCCCCGCACGACCAACCCT
Organism: Candidatus Amarolinea aalborgensis; assembly: GCF_900491745.1. Taxonomy (NCBI): domain Bacteria; kingdom Bacillati; phylum Chloroflexota; class Caldilineae; order Caldilineales; family Candidatus Amarolineaceae; genus Candidatus Amarolinea; species Candidatus Amarolinea aalborgensis. The sequence goes on from NZ_UETR01000019.1 coordinate 7,942, forward strand.
CGCAGGGCTGCGTGGACATCACGGCACCAGCCGGAGCCGACGCTGCGTGACTTTGAGTGCGCTGACCAGTCGCAGCCCTGCGAGGGGCGGCATCCCCTTGCGAAGGCTGCTTTGAAGTTGACGCATCGGCGTAATTGTCCTATACTGCGACCCACGATTGCCGCCCGATTTCCCCCACACCTCTCTGTTTCTTTTCAGGCTTGGAAGGAGTTCACATGCCAAACAGACGTCTTCTCAATGTGCTGGCTATCCTGGGGTTGCTCCTGGGAGTAGTCGTGTCTGGTGTGCAGGCGAGCGCACCGTCGCGCCCGGCTGCCTCTTCCCCCATTTATGGTCCGTTCACCAGCGAGGCTGTTTACCCCACCGTTTGGAATGGCGACATGCGCGACCTGCCCCAGGGCAACGCCGGCAAGACCGCGCCAAACCAACTGTTTCCCCTACGCTTGACGCCATCTGAGCGAGCGGCTGCCGGTTGGGCTTCGGTTCTCGATCCCAACGCGCAGACTACGCCTGGCGCCGGGCAGATGCCAAACCCGATCATGAACTTCGGTGCGATGAGCTATAGCGCGAACGGCGCCGGCTGGCCGCCCGACGTGAACGGCGCCATCGGCCCCAATCACTACGTCGAGGGCGTCAACACCTCGGTCGGCATCTATAACAAGACCACTGGCGCCTTGATCAGTGCGGTGACCTTCAACAACTTCTTCCCTGCGTCTGTGGGCGTACCCTGCGACGCCAACAACCAGGGCGATATCCAGATCTTGTACGATCAGACGGTTAGTCGCTGGGTCGTCACCGACTTTGCCTGGTCTGGCGCCACTGGCCCGTACTATCAGTGCATCGCCGTATCCCAAACCAGCGATCCGGTCGCAGGCGGCTGGTACTTCTACTCGCTGCGCGCGGATACCGGCATCTTCACGTCTTACCTCAATGACTATCCCAAGATGAGCGTCTGGTCCGACGGCTGGTACATGACCGCCAATATGTTCGACCAGATTGGCACCGGCTTTGGCGTACGTGTATGGGCCTTGAACCGCAGCCAGATGATCACCGGCGGCGCCCTGCAGGAAGTACACTTCGACACCTGCACCGACTCCACTTGTGATGCGCTGCTGCCGTCCAATTATCATGGCGCCACCGCGCCGCCGGCAGGCGCGCCGAACTACCTCCTTTCCGCCACGGCGCCTGACCTGCTCAAGATGTGGAAGTTCCATGTAGACTGGACCACACCAGCCAACTCCACCTTCACTGGGCCGACCCTGTTGCCGGTGACCGCCTTCGAACCGGTTACCTATCAGGTGCCGCAGCAAGGGACCGCGCGCCTGCTCGATACCCTCAGCTTCCGCCTGATGAACCTGTTGCAGTACCGCAACATGGGCTCTTACGAATCGTTGTGGGCTTCACACACGGTGGACGTGGCGGGCAAAGCCGCCGTACGCTGGTATGAAGTGCGCGCACCTGGCGGCGCAACTAACGTTTATCAGACCGGCACCTACGCCTTGAATGATGGCCGCCATCGCTGGATGCCCAGCATCGCGGTGGACAAGGATGGCAACGCCGCTGTGGGCTACAGCGTTTCCAGCAGCACGATGTACCCTGCGCTGCGTTACGCTGGCCGCCGCGTCGGCGAGTCCCTGGGGCAACTGCCGCAGAACGAAGCGGTCCTCATCAATGGCACCGGTTCACAAACCGGCATCAGCCGCTGGGGCGACTACTTCTCGCTGACCATGGACCCGGCCGATGATTGCACCTTCTGGTTCGCGGGCGAGTACCTGGCCGCCAACGGCAACAACTGGAACACGCGCATCGGCTCGTTCAAGTTCCCCTCTTGCGGACAGTCCCTGGGCACGCTCAGCGGTCGCGTCTATAACACCGTGACCAATGCCGGCATCCCCGGCGCACCGGTCAACCTGGTTGGCGCCGAGACGATGACCGTGGTCACCGACGGCGCAGGCAACTACAGCGCTAATGTGCTTCCTGGCACCTACGACATCACGGCTGGCCCGCTGCTGCCTGGTTATCCAACCGCGGTGACGGCCACGGGTCGCACGGTCGGGGCTGGCGGTACCACGGTGACTGACATCGGCCTCGTGCCGGTGCCAAACCTGGCCTACAATGCCTCCACCGTCAGCGGCGGCAATGGCAACAGCGTGCCGGAGCCGGGTGAAGTGAACCTGCAACTGCGCGTCAACCTGACGAACAACGGCGCCGCCACCAGCACCGGCATCAACGCCGTGCTTTCGACTTCGACGTCCGGCGTGACGATCTCGCAGAACACCTCGGCCTATCCGAACATCGCGGCCGGCGGCAATGCAAATAACACCACGGCGTACGTCATCTCGCTGGCAGATACGCTGGTCTGCGGCACCCTGCTCAACTTCCAGTTGGCGGTCACGTCCGACCAGGGCCCGTACACGATCAACTTCACCATGTTGGCTGGCAGCCTGCAGCCGCCCACGGCCCTCTTCTTCGATAATTTCGAGAACGGCGTCAACGGCTGGACCACAGGCGGCACCCTCAACACCTGGGCGCAGGTGACGAACCTGTCGTACAGCCCCACGCACTCCTGGACCGATAGCCCGGGCGGCGTTTACCCCAGCAACATGAATGCCTGGCTCAAGTCGCCGAACCTGAACCTGACCGGCAAGACGAACATCTCGGTCTCTGGCTGGTACACGTACGCCCTCGAAGCCGGTTATGACTATGCTTACCTGGAGTACTCAACCGACGGCGGCACGACCTGGAATCCGTCCTACCTGGCTCGCTTCAATGGCGTCTCCCAGAGCTGGATGCAAAGCTCGGTCAATGCACCCGTGCTGGACAATCAGGCTAACGCGGCCCTGCGCGTGCGTGTGACCTCAGATTCCGGCGTGGTGGCCGATGGCATCTATGTAGACGACTTCGCGGTCAACTACACGCCTATCGTCTGCGAGCCGCCGACGCCCACGGCTGTGCAGTTGAGCAGCGTCAACACGGCGACACCCACGCTGCCCTACGGCATGCTGGCGGCCGCGCTGACCCTGCTGCTGGCGGCTGGCGCGGTGGCCTGGCGCCGCCGCGCGGTCTGAGCGAATGAAATCGCGCCTGATGGGCGTACCGCCGGGCGTTCACCTGCGTGGACGCAATGCTGCTCGCCGAAGTCCTGGTGGCGGGACGCCCATTCGCCTCGAATTCATTCGACGGCTTGATGCAGGGCGCCCCCGTTACCTGACGTGACGAAAACAAAAGGCGGTCTGTCGCACTGATGGGCCGCTTTTTGTTGGGCGGATCTCGGAGATCAGAGACCAGAGATCGGGAGGGGAGTGCTGCGCCGGTCGTAGGCCATAGGCCCATGCCCACAAATTTCTCCCACCGCAATCTCCGGTCTCTGGTCTCCCATCTCCAATCTCTACTCTCCAATTGCACTTTTTCCGCTTTCTCGTGTAGAATCTACCACTATGGATCAATCGCTGATACGCAATTTCTGCATCGTGGCGCATGTGGACCACGGGAAGAGCACCCTGGCCGACCGCCTGCTGCAGCTGACCGGAACGGTCTCTGATCGCGACATGACCGATCAGATGCTGGATACGATGGACCTGGAACGCGAGAAGGGCGTCACCATCAAGGCCTCGGCGGTGCGCATGAGTTACACAGCCAGCAGCGGCCAAACGTACGAAATCAACCTGATTGACACGCCCGGCCATGTGGACTTCTCCTACGAGGTGTCGCGCGCGCTGACGGCCTGTGAGGGCGCGGTGCTCGTCGTGGACGCCAGCCAGGGCATCGAGGCGCAGACGCTGGCCAATCTGTACCTGGCGCTGGAGCATGACCTGGAGATCATCCCCGTGGTCAACAAGATTGACATGCTGGCGGCGCGACCGGACGAGGTGGCGCACGAAATCGGCGAGCTGATCGGCACGCCGATTGATGATGTCATTCGTATCTCGGCCAAAGAAGGCTTGAACGTGACTGCGGTGCTGGAATCGGTGGTCAAGCATGTGCCGCCGCCCAAAGGCAACGCCGCCGCGCCGCTGCGCGCCCTGGTATTCGACAGCCATTACGACGCGTACAAGGGCGTGGTGGCCTACGTGCGTGTCTTCGATGGTTCGTACAGCCTGGGGCCGAACCTCAAGGTGATGTCGAGTGGTCTGCGGGTGGAGCCGTTGGATGTGGGCATCTTTGGCCCCGGCATGATCCCAACCGGCGAACTGTCAGCCGGCGAAGTTGGCTACATTGCGACTGGCCTCAAGTCGGTGCGCGACTGCCGCGTGGGCGACACCTTGACCACCTGGCTGCACAGCGCGGAAGCGCCCCTGCCCGGCTATGAACCATCCAAGCCGATGGTGTTTGCCGGGCTGTACCCGACGCGGGGGGAGGACTATGCCCTGCTGCGCGATGCGCTAGAAAAACTGCAGCTCAATGACGCCTCGCTGATCTTCGAACCGGAGAGCAGCCAGGCCCTGGGTTTTGGTTTTCGCTGCGGCTTTCTCGGCCTCTTCCACATGGAAATCATCCAGGAGCGCCTGGAGCGTGAATATGACCTCGATGTGCTGTTTACTGCGCCGAGCGTAGAGTACCGGGTGACCAAGACGAACGGCGCCGAGCTTTTGGTGGACAACCCGGTGGAACTGCCGCCCGAAAGCGAAATCACAGAGATTCGCGAACCGTGGATGAAGATCACGGTTTTTACACCGGTGGAATACATCGGCCAGGTGATGGACCTGGCAACCAAGCGCCGCGGCGAGTTCGTGAATCAAGAATACCTGGACGAGCGCCGCGTGCTGCTCACCTACCACATCCCCCTGGTTGAAATTCTGGTGAACTTCTACAACGATCTCAAGGCGCGCACGCGTGGCTATGCCAGCATGGACTATGCCTTCGACGATTACCGGGTGGCCGATATGGTGCGCCTGGATGTGCTCATCAACGACATTCCGGTGGACGCGTTGTCAGTCATCGTGCACCGTGACCAGGCCTTCCAAAAAGGGCAGCGGCTGGTCAGCAAGATGAAGGAAGTCATCCCGCGCCAGCAGTACGAGGTGCCGATTCAGGCCGCGTTGGGCAAAAAGATCATCAGTCGGGCCAACGTGAAGGCCTATCGCAAGGACGTGCTCTCCAAATGCTACGGCGGCGACATCACGCGCAAGCGCAAGCTGCTCGAGAAGCAAAAGGAAGGCAAGCGCCGTATGAAGATGGTGGGGCAGGTTGAGATCCCGCAAGATGCTTTCATGTCCGTGTTGAAGCTGGATGAGGATTAGTCTCACTTGCACAAAAAGCAAGGATTGTCCTGCCACGAATGACACGAAAGCAGAAGGATCAATTCGTTTAATTCGTGCAATTCGTGGCTAAGATCGTCCTGTTTGGTTCCGGTGGGATCGTGGCAGGGAGCCATGATTGGAGAATAGATCATGCAAAGACTGGAAGACATGTCGGCGCCGTTCCTTGATGTGGCCTTGATGACCGACATCAAGGCCACGGTGGCTCGCAGTGTGCCAGGGGCACAAGTCATCCTGTTCGGCAGCCGCGCGCGTGGTGATGCAAAGCCGGAATCTGATTATGATTTGTTCATCCTTGCCCCGGCCGGACTGACGCGTGATGTCAGGGAATCTCTGCGCGATTGTTTATATGATGTTGAGTTAGACTATGATGTTGTTTTGTCGGTTTTTGTGTATGATCTAATCACATGGGACTTGCCGATCTACCGGGCCATGCCGTTGCACCAGCATGTTGATCAGCAAGGCATCGTGCTGTGATCGGTGACCTGGTAAAATTTGATAAGGCCAATCGGCATGAAAAGCCAAACATCCTGTAAATCCTGTCAATTTTCCCACAACGAGGAGTGACCGTTGTCTGCGACAACTTCAACCCAGGAAAACGGACGTCGAACTCGGAACACCCCCCGGATTTTTTTGCTGCTGGCCATTCTAGCCATCGCCCTGGCGTTGCGGCTGTACAACAACAACTGGGACGATTATCAGCACGCGCACCCCGACGAGCGTTGGATCGTGATGGTGGCCGGCGACATGCACATGCCGCACAGCCTCACGCAGGCGCTCGATCCGCGGCAGTCGCCTTTCAACCCGCTCTGGAACCCGCAGCAGAACGCGGTGCGCCACTTTGCCTACGGCCATCTGCCCTTATACATCCTGACGGTCATGGCGGCGTTGGCCCATGCCGTCGGCCAGGCGCTGGCTGGCCTCGGTTTACAGGGCGAGCTGCTGCGCTGGCTGGTGGCGGCCAATACCTACGATGGGTTGAATCTCCTGGGCCGTGTGCTGTCTGCGCTGTTCGACACCGGTTCGGTCTACCTGATCTACCTGATCGGCCGCCGCGTCTACAGCAGCCGCGTGGGCCTGTTGGGCGCATCCTTTGCCGCCCTCACCGTCACGGCCATTCAGCTCAGCCATTTCTACGCGTTCGATCCGGTGGCCGCGTTCTTCATCGTGGGCGCGGTCTACGGCGCGGTGCGCATGGCGCAGGATGGGAATCTGAGCGCGTCGCTGCTGGCCGGGGCCATGGCCGGCGCGGCTGTTTCCAGTAAGTTCAGTGCGATCCCCATCCTGGCCGCCCTCGTCGTGGGCGCGGCCGCGCGCTTCTGGTTGGTCACCGCGGCGCGCCGCCGGCATGCGTCCAGCCCGCGGGACGACGCGGAAGGCACAAGCACTTCCAATCAGCTCACCCAGGCGATCGGCCTGGCCTTGATTGCCCTCTCCATGGCGGTCATTGTTTTTGCCCTCACCTCGCCTTTTGCGGTGATTGACTGGACCAACTACCGCATTTCCGTGATTGACGAGCAGGGCGCGATGGTGCGTGGGGATGCCGATTTCCCGTATACGCGTCAGTATCGGGGCACCTTGCCCTTTATTTACAACATCGAACAGCAGGTGCGTTGGGGGATGGGCTGGCCGTTGGGCGTGCTCGCCTTCATTGGCCTGGCCTGGGTGATCGGCCGCGCGCTCCTGGGCCGCGCCAGCCCGGCCGAGTGGGTCATGTTGGCCTGGTGCGTACCCTACTTCGCGCTGACCGGCATGTTCATGGTGAAGTTCATGCGCTACATGCTGCCCCTGCTGCCCTTCTTCGGTTTGATGGGCGCGGCGCTGCTCGAACGCATCTGGCGCGGCCGGCAGCCCCGCGCCATGGCCCCACCCGCGGATTCCGACCTTGACTCCGCCGGCTTGCCAGCCGGTGAGTCGGCCCTCAGTGATTCCTCCAGCCTTCCGGCCCGCAGACGCCCCTGGTGGACTTGGGCCGCGCCGGCCCTGGCGCTGGTGGTGCTCATCGGGACAGCAGTCTGGGCGCTGGCGTTCGTCAACGGCGTTTACGGCCATGAACACAGCTGGATCACGGCTTCGCGTTGGATTTACGAGAACGTGCCGCACAACAGCGTCATCCTGGCGGAGCACTGGGACGACACGCTGCCGAAGGACTTGCAGAAGCCGGCCGGCTATTTCCGCGGCGCGTTTGGTTATCGCGTCAATGATCTGCCCAACTATGAGGAGGATACGCCGGCCAAATTCGAGACCATCAAGCGCATGGTCAACGAGGCCGATTACATCATCCTGGCGACGAACCGCCTCTACCGCTCCATCCCGCGCCTGCCGCAGCGCTATCCCATGACCACGCGCTACTACGATCTGCTCTTCAGCGGGCAGCTGGGCTTCGAATTGGTGCAGGAGTTTCCCTCGCGACCGCGGCTCGGCCCGCTGGAGTTCAACGACGACAACGCCGATGAAAGTTTCACGGTCTACGATCATCCCAAGCCGATCGTTTTCAAGAAGGTGGCGACCCTGAGCGACGCCGATTGGCAGGCCAGGTTGGGCAACAGTTGGGAAGGCGCCGTCCCCGGTTTCACGGGCGGCAAATCGGCGTTGACTCAGCTCTGGGATCGCCTGGCTGGTCGCGCCGCATCACAGCCGGCCGCGCCCAAGGCCGAAGGCGCCAGCGGCAAGACCCTGCTGCTCGATCGCCCGACCGAGGCCCTGCCTGCGCCCTATGATTTGCGCTGGAACAGCCTGGCGACGAATTCAACCCCCATCGCGATTGTCGTCTGGTGGCTGGCGCTGATGCTCATTCAGCTCATTTCCTGGCCGCTGGCTTTCGCCGTTTTTCGGCATTTGCGTGACCGCGGCTACTTGATGGCGCGCCTGCTTGGCTGGCTGCTGGCCGGCTGGTTGGTTTGGATCGTGGCCAGCCTACACCTGCCGGTCGTCGGCAATAATCTGCTAACCATCGGCGTCGCTTTTGTCCTGATTGCCCTGCTCTCCCTGGCCCTGTGGCGGCGCAACCGTGGTGAGATGGCCGCCTTTGCGCGCGCCCATCGCGGTTTGCTGCTGACCAGTGAGCTCGTGTTTGGGGCCGCGTTCCTGTTCTTCGTGGCGATTCGCCTGCTCAATCCGGATCTCTGGCAGCCGTGGCAAGGCGGCGAGAAATTCATGGAGTTCGCTTTCCTCAACGCTACTGCGCGCAGCGCCTGGATGCCGCCGCTCGATCCCTATTACGCCGGCGGTTACATCAACTACTACTACTACGGCTATTTCCTGGTTGGCATGCTGATCAAACTGACCGGCATCGCGCCGTCGGTCGCCTTCAACCTGGCCGTTCCCACGTTGTTTGCGGCCACGGCAGCCGGCGCCTTCTCGCTGGTGTACAATCTAGCGCCGGCCGCGGCGACGCCAGGCAGTCCGCGCGGGCCGTTCTGGCGGCAAGGCATTGGCGCTGGCTTGCTTGGCAGCCTCTTTGTCACCGTCCTCGGCAACCTGGATGCGCTGGGCCAGGTGCTGCGGCGCCTGGCGGATCAATCACAGACGCCGTTCCAAAGCCAGATTCCAGGCTTGCAGACCTTCGTGCGCGCCCTGTCTGGCGCGGCTCATGTCATCAGCGCCCGCACACCGCTGCCGGCCTTCGATTGGTGGGCGCCAAGCCGTATCCTGCCCGGCACCATCAACGAGTTTCCATTCTGGAGCTTCCTCTTCGCCGATCTGCACCCACACATGATGGGGATGCCGTTTACCATCCTCTTCCTGGCGCTGGCCTTGAACCTGGTGGCCGGTTACGGCGCGGGGCTGAGCGGCGATGTGGCCGGCTCCTTCCTGTCGTTCATCTTCATCCCGTTGACGATCGGCGCGCTGGCGGCCATCAATACGTGGGATCTGCCCACCTATCTCGGCGTCGCCATCCTGGCCTTCCTCATTCGTGATTTCCGCGCCACCGGGCGCATTCGCGTCTGGCTGGTGCTGGCGTTCGCGGCTGTGGTTGGCGTCCTGGCCTACGGCCTTTACCAGCCTTTCTTCCAGCACTACGAAGCCGTCGGCAGCAGCGGCATCGGCCTGGTCAAGGGCAAAACCGACTTAGGTAAGTGGCTGCAGATTTGGGGCTTCTTCGCCTTCCTCGCGGTCACCGCTTTGATTGTGGAGCTGCGCCGTCGCGAGCGCGAGCAGACCGGGCCCGCGGCGCGCTCGCCGGCGCTGGTGCGCTGGCTGCAGCTGATCGCCGATCAGTGGGACCTGGCGCCGCGCGTCGCCACACTGCACGCCGCCCTGGTCAAGCAGGCCGCGCCGGCGTACGTCGCTGGACGGCTCTTCGTTGCGCTGGTGATGGCGGCCGCGGTGCTCCTGGCGCTGCTCGGCTATTGGGTGCCGGCGCTGCTTCTGCTGCCCTTACTCGCCGCCGGCGTGCTCTTGTTCCGCCGTGATGCCACGCCAGAGCGCACCTTCACGGTTCTCTTGCTCTTTACCGGCTTGCTCGTCGCCATCGGCGTCGAATTCGTCTTCCTGAAGGACTTCCTGTGCGGCTGTTCGGCCGACGGCAGCACCGTGGGTGACTTCTACCGCATGAATACCCTGTTCAAATTCTACACCCAGGTGTGGGTCTTGCTCGGATTGGGCGCAGCGGCCGCGCTGCCGACGGTGTGGGCGGCCCTCAGCCAGCGCTTCAGCCGCGGCTGGCGCGTGGTCTGGACCAGCCTCTTTACGGTGCTGCTGTTTGCATCGCTGGTCTTTCCCCTGCTGGGCACCCCGCGGCGCGTGGATGACCGTTTTCCCGGCGCGCGTCCGGCCATTGGCACCTTGGACGGCATGGCCTTTATGACCGTCGGCGTCTACACCTGGCCCGACCAGAACAACCCGATCACCCTGCAGTACGATTACGATGCCATTCACTGGCTGCTAGACAATGTCAAGGGCAATCCCGTGGTGGCCGAGGGACGCATTGACTACTATCGCGAAGGCGGTATGCGCGTCGCCAGCTTTACTGGCCTGCCCAGTCTGCTTGGTGCGCACCAGGGCGAGCAGCGCTACAGCTTCCAGGTAGGTCAGCGCGAAGCCGATGCGCGCGAATTCTTCAGCACAGCCGACATCAGCCGCGCGCAGCAGCTCATGCAAAAAATGGCCGTGCGCTATATCTACATTGGCCAACTGGAGCGCACGGTCTACCCGCCGGAGGGAATTGCCAAGTTCGAGCAAATGGCCCAGCAGGGGCTGCTGAACGTGCCCTATCGCAACCAGGCTGTGACCATTTACATGGCGCCGACCCTCAATCCGTAATGTCAGCGGTCTGATCGCATCTATTAGACCGCGGGGAGCCACTGAGCACTGTCTGAACCATCCGGACCACTTGAGCGTGACCAGTTCGGGGCGCTGTACCAGGAATTCCTGCCGCGCGTGCTCAACTACCTCCGTGTGCGGGTAGGGGATGAGACGTTGGCCGAAGAACTGACTGCGGCTACCTTTGCACAGGCCTTTGCCAAGCGCCATCAACTGCGCAACGTGGCGGCGTTCCCAGGGTGGTTGTTTCGTATTGCCCATAACGAACTGGCGCAGCACTTCCGCCGCCGGGCCAATCGGGGCACGGTGGCAGTGGACTTTGATTTTTTGGCGGCTCTGCCGGCGCCTGGCCTTGAGCCTGATGAGGTGATTGTTCGGCAGCAGCAGGGACAGGTGATGCTGCAGGCGCTGCTGACGCTGCCGCTGCGAGAGCAAGAAATTCTAGACCTGAAGTTCGTGGCCGGGCTGAGCAACGTACAGGTGGCCGAAGCCACGGGCTTGACTCCCAGTAACGTTGGTGTTATTGTTTTCCGCGCCCTGCGTAAGCTGCGCGCCGCTATGCAATGATATGAGATATTCTACAGTACCGATCAGCGATGATGAATGGGATGCAGCCGAAGCGCTGGAAGCAGCGTGGGAGAATGGAGTCCCTGCGCCCCACGATGTTCCAGCCGCAGCCGGGGATGACCTGGAAGGCACGCAGGCGCTCCGCGACCGCCGCCCCGCCCCAGCGCCCGAAGGTGTTCCTCATGCGAGTGGCGACGACCTCGAGTCGCTGCTTTTCACGGCGGGTCAACTGCACGCCCTGGCAGCCTCGCTGCCGCCGCCGTCGCTTGCGCTCAGCCAGCGCGTGCGACGGCTCACGCTGGCGCCAAATTCGTCGCCATTCGGTCGGCCGATAGGTCCGCTGGCGCGTCTTTCCTGGCCGCGGATACCCTATCTCAGGATAGCCGGGGCGCTGGCGTTGGTCATGTTGGCGGTCATGCTTTTCACCACGCCAGGTCAGCGCGCGATGGCCGCGCTCATTGCCACCCTCAACCTGGGCGATGGGACTGCGCGCCAGGTGCAGGTCAATGTTTCGCCTGACAGTCAGCCGGCGGGTCAACAATCGGCCGGCGCGCGTGCAGAAACCCTGGCTAGTTTAGACGTTGCGCGCGGCCGCGTGCCCTATCCCTTGTTGGAACCAGGCTGGCTGCCGGCTAGCTACACGCTGCGCAGCATTGTGGCGGTGTCGTACGATGGGATGCCTGATTGGTTTCCAGAGCCATTGTACATCGAAACCGATTACCGGGCGGCCGCCGCGCAGTCGCTGGCGTTTGACCTGACCCTGCGCCAGTTTGGCGTCGCGCTAGGCGACGCGGGGCGCATTCGCACCCTGCGCTTCGACTCGGTGGATGTTGTGTCCACGCAGGAAGTCCAGGTCAATGGCCGCGCCGGTCTGCTGCTCACCCTGCGGCAGGAAAACAAAAGCCCGGTCGTGCGTGAACTTGTTTGGCAGCAGGGTGATGTGATGATCGAAATCCTGAGCCAGTCCCTCAGCCCGCAGGACATGCTGGCTGTGGCCGCCGCGCTGCGCTAAGATGAGCTGCAAACTTCCGAAGTCGGCGAGACTTCGGAAGTCTATGGTCGCAGGCTTCGGAAGCCCATAGTGGGGTATCATGGTTGCTGTATTTTCATTTTGGATGGTTCTACAACTGATCGCCCTGGCCGCGCTGCCGCTGACGTGGCATCTTTGCCGCCGGCTGCCGGATCGAGGCTACGCGCTGGCGAAGCCGTTCGGGTTGATGCTCGTCACCTACCTGGCGTGGTTGGGGGCCAGTTTCGGTTTCTTGCGCAACAGCCTGGGCGGCATTGCGCTGGCGCTCTTGATTGTCGCCGGGGCGTCGGCCTGGCTGCTGTGGCGTGATGGCAGTCACCTGGAATTGATGGATTGGCTGCGTCAGCACGGCCGCTTGATTCTCATCACGGAGGTGCTCTTTGCCGCGGCGCTCGCCATCCTGGCCTATTACCGCGCGTTCGATCCCGCCATCTCCGCGACCGAAAAGCCGATGGAGCTGATGTTCCTCAACAGCGTGCTGCGCAGTGAGCGCTTTCCCCCGCTGGACGCCTGGCTCTCCGGCTACAGCATCAGTTATTACTACTTTGGCTATGTCATGCTGGCCGTGCTGACACAGCTCAGCGGTCTGACGCCTGCTTTTAGCTTCAATGTCGGCCTGGCTACCTGGTTTGCCCTCGTGGCGTTGGCCGCGTTCAGCGTCGGCTTCAACCTCGTGGCGCTGTTGCCATCCACCAGCCCACGCTCGCTGCGCGCCAGCGTGCTCTCCGGCTTGCTGGCGGCCATCTTCGTCGTGGTCATGGGCAATCAGCAGGGCATCCTGGAGTTTGCCTACCATAACCGCGTGCTGCCTGCGGAGACGATCAGGGCGCTGGACATCAAAGAAATGACCGACAACGCGCCAACCGGCCAATGGTTCGTGGGCGAGTATTGGTGGTGGTGGCATGCCTCGCGCGTCATTCATGACCGTGACCTGGCCGGCAACACGATTGAAGTGATTGACGAATTCCCGAACTTCAGTTTCATCCTGGGCGACATGCACCCCCATGTGCTGGCGTTGCCCTTTGTCATTATGGCGGTTGCCTTTGCTCTCAACCTGATGCTCAGCGCCGCGCAGGCCGCTGGTCAAGAGAATGGCGAGACCGGCGAAACCGGCGGCGCGACGCCCGGCGCTCTTCGCGCTTCGATCTTCAATCTGCAATCTCTACAGGGCCTCTTTCCACTGGGCGGTCTGGGCATCTTCCTCTACGCGCTGGCATTGGGGGGTTTGAGCTTTCTCAACACCTGGGACTTTCCCATCTACCTTGGGTTGACTGTAATGGCATTCGGCGTCGCCCTCGCGCAGCGGCGCGGCGGGGCGACCGGCATGGTCATTGGGCGCAGCCTGGCGCTCGGCGTGCTGCTCGCCGTGGCCGGCGTCGTGCTCTACCTGCCCTTCTACCTCGGTTTTCAGTCGCAAGCCGGCGGCCTGTTACCCAATCTGCTCTTTCCCACGCGCTTGAGCCAATACGTGGTCATTTTTGCGCCTTTCCTGGTGGCCGCCCTGGCTTATGCTATCATCTTGACGGTGCAGGCTGCCGCATCCGTGGTGCTGCGCCGCAGCCTGGCCTGGCTGCCGTGGACGTTGGGTTTGCCCGCAGCTTTGGTGCTGCTCATGCTCCTCCTGGCTCGTATCGTCCCATCCTTTCAGGCGTTCGTGCAAGAGGTCCTGGCTAACCCGGCGGTGCAGGCGCAGACCGGCGGCGCCAGCGTCAGCAGCCTGCTCGGCTTGGTGCTGCGTCTGCGCCTGGCGAACCCGTGGACGTTCCTGTTCCTGGCTGCGTTCATCGCCTGGCTGGCTGGCCTGTTGGGCGTGCAGATCAGCGCGCGTCGTGAAGCGCCCGCCGCCGCGCCATCCCAGGATGCGGGGCGACCGTTGGCCTCCACCTTCGCGCTGCTCCTGGTCGGATTGGCTCTGCTGCTGACTTTTGCGCCGGAGTTCGTTTACCTCAAGGACAACTTTGGCACGCGCATGAACACGGTTTTCAAGTTCTATTACCAGGGCTGGACTTTGCTGGCGTTGGCGACCGCGTTCATCGTCGCCAGCCTGTGGCAGCAGCGGACTTTGACCCCGCTGCGCGGCGTTGCGCTGACGCTGATCGGTCTCTTGACCCTGACCGGCCTCTACTATCCCGTGGCCGCTGGTTACAGCAAGGCCGGACGTTTTGCGCACACCCCGACGCTGGATGGCCTGGCTTACTTGCGCCAGTACAACGCGGGCGACTACGCCGCGATTCAGTGGCTCAATCGTAACGCCACCGACGCGCGCGTGGTCTTGGAGGCCAGCGGCGGCTCTTATGATCGTGACGGCGCCGGGCGCTACTCCATGAGCACCGGCATCCCGACCCTGCTCGGCTGGGATGGACACGAGGCGCAGTGGCGCGGTCGCGCCTACGGCGACATGGCCCAGGGGCGAACTGAAGCCATCGAGGCGATCTATCGCACGGCTACCGCCAATGAACTCGACAGTCTGTTGAACCGCTGGGGCGTGGATTACATCGTGGTCGGCCAACTTGAGCGCAACAAGTACCGTTTGCAGCCGGCCGTGCTGACGCGACTGGACCGCGCGCTCGACCTGGTCTACGATCAGGAGGGCGTGCGCATCTACCGGCGGCGCGGCCCGGTTGTCGCCCAACCGCCGCCCATTGGCGCGGCCGTGGCGGCGCCTGTCGTGGGCGGTTTCAATCCATAGTGGCTTTTCCCTGCATGTTGATTTGTGTCAGATTTGTGGATGGCAAATGATTAAGCAATCACTGTTTATTTCCAGATCAGAGCCAACCTGGGTTGCCTGGTTGACCGTGGAGCGGGCGGCGTATGGGGGTGTGCTCCTGCTGGCCTTGGTGGTCAGGCTTTTCAATTTGGGCCTCTATCCGCTGACGCCGGTTGAAGCGCATCAAGCCCTTGCCGCCTGGCAGCTGGCGCAGGGCGAGCCAGTTGGCATGATCAGCGGCGTCAGTCCCCTTCTGCTGTCGCTGAACCATGTGCTTTTCTTGCTCACCCTGGGCGGCGACGCGTGGGCGCGGTTGCTGCCGGCGCTTGCCGGTGTGCTTCTTGTCTTGGCGCCCTATGGGCTGCGTCACGAAATGGGGCGCCGCGCCGCGCTCGGCAGCGCGCTCCTTCTGGCGCTGTCGCCCACGGCTGTCCTGTTCTCGCGTACGGTGGACGGACACAGCCTGGCGATGCTGGCCGCGCTGTTGGCCCTGGTGGCGGTGACGCGCACCCTGGCCGGCGATCAGACCTGGGGCGCGTGGGCCGGCGCGGGCGTCGCGGCAGCCGTGAGCAGCGCCAGCGGCGGCGTGACCGGCGTCCTGGCGCTTGCCCTAGGCCTGGCCTGGTTTGCGCCGGGCGAGACCCGCGATTTTTCTGCGTCTTTGCGTCGCCTGGCGCGATTGGCCGCTGTGCCTACCCTCCTCGTTTTCGTCCTCGGCTCGACGCTTCTCTTGACTTTTTGGCCGGGTCTGGGCGCCGCCGCGGATGTGATTGGCCAATGGCTGGCGCATCTCACGCCAGCGGCCGATGCGCCGCCGTTCTGGTGGCCCCTGCTGCGCCTGCTGCTTGACGAGCCGGTCATTCTTTTTGGCGCATTGCTGGCGCTTGCTTTTTGGGCCTCCAACGCCGACTTCAGACGCCAGCTGACCTGGCCCGTCAAGACCGCCGCCCTTTGGGGAGGATTGGCCCTGCTGCTGGCCCTGCTGGGCCGCCAGCCTGCGGATGGGATGGTCATGGCCGTGCCGCTGGCGCTCCTTGCCGCCCAGGCGTTTGATTGGCTGCTGATGGCCGTCAAAGCTGGGCCGCGCTGGGCTGAAGAATGGATCGTCCTGCTCTCCAGCCTGGTCCTTATCGTCACATTCACCCTGTACCTGGCGAGTTGGACGCAAGCCGGCCAGAATCAATACCTGATTGCCGCGTTGGTCCTCGTCGGACTGGTGCTGGTTCTGTATGTGTTGAGCGGATTCTGGATTGGCGTGCGCGCCACCGCCGGCATTGCCGCCGTCTTCTGGCTCATCGTGCTTGGCGCGGCGCAGGTGGGGCATTTGTGGGCGCTGAATCAGGCCGAGCTGCCGCGCCAGGTCGTGCTTGCTTACCAAACGGCCACCACGACTGACAGCCGCGCGCTGGCCGACACGCTGGTCAACCGTTCGGCTCATCGTTATGGCGACGAGTACCGTTTTCAGGTGGATGTGGTTGAGAGTCCGACCAGCGATGTGGCCCGCTGGTACGTACGCAACTTCCAGCGCGTGCGCCTGGTGACCTCGCCTACGACTGCGGTGGACACCGATGCTGTGATCCAACCGCTGGCTCAAACCCCGACGCCGCCGGCTCCCGACTTTGTCGGCGCATCGTACACCCTCGCGCGTCGTTGGACGCCCGACGGCTTGAGCGGCGCGCCGTTGGCGCGTTGGCTTCTGTTCAACGACGCCAAGACGCCAACGAAAGATGAGAAAGTCGTACTCTGGGTCAAGGGGACGGAATGATCGAATGGGGCATAATGACATGCTGAACACCGGGGTTGGATTTGTGTTTGGATGGCCGAACGCTGGCGACAGCCTGGATGCCTTATGGAACGAGAGTCGAGGGTGAGATGCAAAACATAGACATAACAGAACGCTTGGATACGCCATTTGTGAAGCGCTTTAACTGGAATTTCGAGAAGACCGTGTGGGTCTTGCTCCTGATCCTGGCCGTGGTGACGCACTTCTACATGCTGGGGGTGCGCGCGATGAGCCATGATGAAAGCCTGCACGTGCTTTACTCGTGGAAGCTGTTTGACGGCCAGGGCTATCAGCATCAGCCGATGATGCACGGCCCGTTTCGCTTTCATATCAACGCGTTGGCCTACGCCCTCTTCGGCGTCAACGATGCAGTTGGGCGCTTACCAGCCGCCGTCGCCGGTGTTTTGACCGTCTGGCTGCTTTGGTTCTTCCGCGCCTACCTGGGCCGCGTAGGCGCTTTCCTGGCCGCCACGATGTGCGCGATTTCCCCGGCGATTCTCTATTACACCCGCTATATCCGCGACGAGCCGTTTATGCTCTTGTTCCTGGTTTGGCTTGTGCTGATGATCTTCCGCTACTTCGACACACGCGAGCCGAAGTACCTGATCGTGATGATGGTTCCCTACGCGTTCATGTTCTCTTCGATGGAGATCTCCTATATCTTCGCCGGACTTTTCATCGGGTTTTTCCTGCTGTACGCCCTGTTGGACATTGCGCGTGACGCATGGTCACAGAATGGGCTGAAGATTCCCTTCTTTGTCGCCCTGGCCGCCAGCGCGGTCGCGGCCCTTTACAGTTTCTATACGGTGACCAAAGGCGAAGTTGGCGTCGTCGAGCCGACAGCCGCGATTGTCTTTTTCCTGGGCGTGGCGCTGTTAGCCACGGCGCTGTTTCTGGCCGGTCGCGGTGTCGGCGAACGCCTCCATTCGCACCCGGCCCTTGACGTGGTGATGTGGCTGTTGACAATCGCCGCGCCCCTTTTCTCGGCCTTTATCATTCGCATGTTTGGCTGGGATCCGCAGGATTACAGCCAAACCGGTTACATCCGCTCTTTGGGCGTTTTCGTGCTGATGTTGGTTGCGGCCGGTGTGGTTGGCTTTCTGTGGGGGCGCGTGCGTTGGCTCATCAGCGCGGGCCTGTTCTATGTGATCTACATCTTGCTCTTCACGACTTTCTTCACCAATGGTCAGGGTATTGCCACCGGCGCGATTGGCTCGCTCGGCTATTGGCTGGCGCAGCAAGAGGTCGCGCGCGGCGGCCAACCCTGGTACTATTATCTCCTGACAACCCCCATGTATGAATTTTTACCCCTTTTCCTCACCCTGGGGGGCATCGTGGCTTTCATCACGAGCCGCGGCTGGCGCTTCTTGCTGCGCAGAGTCACGGCAAATGCCAAAGCCCAAAGCCTGAAGTCGAAAGAGGAAGGCAAAGACCACGACGTAGAGAACAGAGACCAGAGATCGGCGCGTCGCGTCAAGGTCGCGCCTGAATCTCCGGCCTCCGAACTCCTGTCTCCACCCTCGGATGTCCAGTCTCCGGTCTCCAGTCTCCAGTCTCCGATCTCGAACTTCCAATCTCTCTTCACCCTCTTCAACATTTGGTGGTTCCTGGGAGCCTTTGCCGGGCTGACCTGGGCGGGCGAGAAGATGCCGTGGTTGACTGTGTACATTGCGTTGCCCATGACCCTGATGGGCGGTTGGTGGGCCGGCCGCGTGTTGGAGCGCATTGACTGGAGCGCCTGGCGCAGCCAGGGAGGACTGTGGCTGCTGCTTTCCATACCGGTGATCGGATTCGCCCTGGTTTCACTCGCCCAGACCAGTCCTTTCCAGAGCGTCAGCATCCCCGGCCTCAGCGCGACATTGCAATGGGTGGCTGCGCTGATCATGCTGCTTGTCCTGGCCTGGTTTGCCGTTGGCTGGATTCGCCGCCTGGGTCGTCAACGCGCCGGGCAGACGCTCTTCCTGGCAGTCGTGTTGGCGCTTGGCCTGTGGACTGTGCGCGTCAGCTACATGTTCAACTACATCACCTATGACGACGCGACGGAACTGCTGGTCTACGCGCACGGTACGCCGGACATCAAGCGCGCCATGAACGAGATCGCACAGATCTCTGAACGCACAGTGGGCGGTAAGCAGATCAAGGTCGCGTACGACGATGACTCGACCTGGCCGCTCGAATGGTATCTGCGCGAGTACCCCAATCGCACCTTCTACGGCGCTTCGCCTAACCGTGATGCGCTCGACGCGCCGGTTGTTCTGGTGGGCGACAAGAACGAGGACAAGGTCAAGCCGTACCTGGGCAGTCGCTATGTGCGCTACAATTACCGCCTGGTGTGGTGGCCCAAGCAGACCTACTTTGGCCTGACCTGGCAGCGTATTCGCGACGGTCTGCGCGATCCGGCGCAGGTCAAGGTCGTGTGGGACGTGCTTTGGTATCGCAAGTACACGCAGCCCCTTAGCCAATGGGATCCCGTGCATCGCTTCTCGATGTATGTGCGCAAAGATGTGGTGACCTCCATTTGGCAATACGGCGCCGTCGCCGCCAGCAGTAATATCACCGACACCACGACCGAGGTGGATCCCTACGAAAAGGGCGTGCGCCAGGTAACGTCGCTGCGACAGTTGGGCGGCGTCGAAGGTCAGGCTGACGGCCAATTCCGCTCTCCGCGCAATGTGGCCGTGGCGCCCGACGGTTCTCTGTATGTGGCCGACACCGGCAATCACCGCATCCAGCAGTTCGACGCCGGCGGCAACTTCGTGCGGCAGTGGGGCAGTCAGGGCGCAGGCAACGGCCAGTTCAATGAACCGTGGGGCGTGGCTGTGGCGCCTGACGGCCAGTTTGTCTACGTCTGCGACACCTGGAATCATCGCATTCAGAAGTTCACGGCCGATGGCAAGTTTGTCACCACCTGGGGAACCAACGGCGTCACCGACGGCCAGTTGGGTCAGCAGGGCGTCTTCTGGGGGCCGCGCGCGGTGGCCGTGGACAGTCAGGGTCGCGTCTATGTGACTGACACAGGCAACAAGCGTGTGCAAGTCTTTACGCCTGATGGCGCAGCCATTAACCAGTTCGGCGGCGCGGGGTTGGTGGACGGCGCCCTGGATGAGCCGGTTGGTCTGGCCATTGACAAGGACGGCAACATCTACGTCGCCGACACCTGGAACAAGAGGGTGCAGGTCTTCAGCAAGGACTTCAAGTATCTGCGGCAGTGGGCCGTGGCCGGCTGGCCTAGCCAATCTGTGGTCAACAAGCCGTACCTGGCCGTGGCGGAGACGCCGAACGGACGCCGCGTCTACGTGACCGACCCCGAATACTACCGGGTGATTGTGTTCGATGACCAGGGCAAGTTCATCGCCGTTTTCGGCCAATACGGCAATCAGGCCAACGAAATGACGCTGCCCACCGGCATTGCGGTTGACGCCCAGGGCCAATTGTTCGTAGCCGATCCCGATTCGCACCGGGTCATGCTCTTCCCGGCGGTCAATTGAATGATGAACGAGGTATAAGATTGTCCCAACTGCTTGCACTGCTGGCCGCAGCCGTTCTGGCCTGGCAAGGCTTACGTTCGTTTGCAACCCCGCCCTACACGGCCGATGGCTGGCTGTGGATGGCAGGGGCCGCCGTGCTGGCAGCATTTGCTTACTCGCGCACGGCCGGGCTTTCGCTGAAGATCGCCCGCGGGTTGTTCAGCGAACCAGCCCCGCGCCATACCTGGGGCTGGGCCGGGCGCTGGCCGCTGCTGATTGGCCTGGCGTTTTTGTTGGTTGGCATCGGCGCCAACGTCTGGGCCAATTTGACCCTGTATGAAAAGGTCTACGACATCCCCGCGACGGTCGCCTGGACTGCCAGCCTGCTCCTGGCCTTGCTCGGCATCGGCTTGATGCAGCGCCGCCAGCCGGACGCGCTGACCCACGGGCCGGGCGGCAGTGTTTCGCCGGACGCGCTGACCGATGAAACGGGCGTTCAGCGTTCAGCATTCAGCATTCAGCATTCAGCCTGGTATCGCCGCCTGCCCTATCTCGAGCTGGCGTTGGTCGCGCTCCTGGCCCTGGTGGCGATCTTCTTTCGCGTCTATCGCTTGACCACGATGCCGCCCGGCATCTTCATTGATCAGACCAACGGGGCCCTCGATGCCCTGGCGGTGCTGGAGGGCCGTCAGGCCTCGCCGTTTGGCACCAGTTGGTACGAAATCCCGACCATGTATGTCTATTTCATGCTGGGCATGTTCAAGCTGCTGGGCACCACCTGGTTGGCGCTGGTTCTTGCATCCATCGTGCCGGCTGTGCTGACCGTACTGGCGGTCTATCCGCTGGCGCGGACGCTCTTTGGCGTTCCATCAGCCCTCGCGGCGATGGCCTTCATGGCTTTCAATCGCTGGCACATCAACATGAGCCGCTGGGGCTGGATCGAAGTCTCCACGCCGCTTTTCCAGGTGCTTTGTGTTCTCTTCCTGGTGCGCGCGGCCAAGAATCGGCGCCTGCTCGACTTTGCCCTGGCCGGCCTCTTTCTCGGCCTCGGCATGTACAGCTACCTGGCGATTCGCATGGCCGTGGTCGCCGTGGCGCTCTATGTCCTTTACCGCCTGCTTGTGCAGCGCGGCTTTTGGCGCATGGGCGTGGGCCTGGCGCTGATGGCCTTGCTCTACCTGATGACCTTCTCGCCGCTGGCCGTCCACTACAGCCGCAACCCCTTCACGTTTCTCAACCGCTCGCAGCAGGTCAGCATCTTCAATGATGTCAAACAGGCTGGCTCCTACCAGCCGTTGTGGGAAAATCTGCGCCGCCATGCGGAGATGTTCACCGTGCGCGGGGATACCAATCCCCGCCACAATCTGCCGGGCGCGCCTATGGTGGACCCCGTCACGGGCGCGCTGCTGCTGATCGGCTTCGGCTATGGCCTTTGGCGCGTTTTCGATCACCGCTATGGCCTACTGCTGATCTGGATACCCGTTACGCTGGCCGGCGGCGTGCTCTCCTCGTTGATCGAAGGCCCGCAGGCTTTTCGCACCATCGGCGTCGTGCCGGCCGTCGCCATTCTGGCCGGCGACATGCTTGCGCGCGGTTGGGTCGTGCTGCGCAGCGCTTTGGATCGTGGCTGGGCGCGGTCTTCTGACCACGCGCCGGGCGCATCGCCGCTGACTCCATGGAGCCGGTGGGCGTGGCTGACTCTCCTGGCGCCCGCGGCGCTGCTCGCCTTCGCCGCCTATGCGAATTACACTGTCTTCTTCGACCGCCAGGCGCACGACGACACGGTGTGGCAGGCCTTCTCGCCGGTGGAGACCGCGGTGGCGCGTGAAGTGCAGAGCAAACTGTCTACGCACACGCTCTACCTGGCGCCGCGTCTTTTCTACTTTTCGCCGCTCATCTTCTTGACCTATCGTGCGCCCAGCGAGGGCGGAGGCGGTTTGAGCCAGAAGCCCTATCTGATGGCGCAGCCGGTGGATGACCTTCCGCTGCCTTCGCTGTCCGGTCAGGATGCGCTCTTCTTGCTTGACACGCACTACCAGGACTTGATGGAGTTGTTTACGGTGTACTACCCCGGCACAACGTCACACATGGTCACCGGCCCACGCGGACAACCCCTGTATCTCAGCGTCAACGTGCCAGGCGGTGAAATTGCGGCTCTGCATGGTCTCAACGGCGACTATGGCGGCGTGGCGCGGCGCGATAGCCAGATCAACTTTACGTGGCCGCAGGATTGGCCGGCCGGCGCGCCGGTCGCCCCCGTCACCTGGACAGGCAGCCTGCGCATGCCGCACACCGACCAGGTAGACTTTCGCAGCGACGGCAATCTGCAGATTGACGTGGACGGCCAGACCTGGACAGGCGCACGCCTGTTGGGCAAGGGCCTGCACGCGCTGCGCATTACCCAGGCCGATCCCGCCTCTGCTGGCCGCGCCGCGCTCTATTGGACGCAGGCCGGACAAGGCGAACAGCTCGTGCCCGCGGAGGTTCTGTTCGGCATTGGCCTGCCGCAGCATGGCCTGGTGGGCACATACTATAGCACGGAAAACTGGACTGGGCCGCCTGCCTTTACCGTCATCTCTCCGCTTGTACTGTTCGCCTGGGCCGAGAACGAGCCGTGGGCAGGGCCGTTCAGCGACAGCTTCAGCGGCGAATTGGAAGCGCCGGTGGATGGCAGTTACTTCTTCAGCGTCAACGGCGATGACGGCGTGCGTCTTTGGCTGGATGGCAAGGTGGTCGGCGAAGCCCTGCAGCCGGACACCGCCAACGAGTTCAATGCTACTGTTTCACTGACCGCGGGTCGCCATGCCATCCGCGTAGATCATTTTCAGCGTGGGGGCGGCAAGGCCCTGGAACTGTGGTGGCAGCCGCCCAACGGTCCGCGCCAGGTCGTGCCGCCAAGCGTGTTGTGGCCGTGATGGAGATCATAGATTAGGGATCAGAGATTGGAGATCAGAGATTGGGAGTGAGTCTGTGGTTTCAGCCGGTACAATCACGACGCGCCAACTCGGTCTCCGGTCTCCAACCTCCGGTCTCCGCTCTTATGTACGAGGAGAACCATGTCGCGGATTCTAGTCTCCGGCCTCATCAACATCGAGACCACGCTCAAGGTTGACGGCTTTCCATTGGCCTATGCGCCAGTCCGCTATCCCTTTTTTGGCGTCAACAGCAGCGTGTCCGGCGTTGGCTTCAATGTGAGCAAGGCGATCAAGACGCTCGGTCACGACGTGCGTTTCCTATCCCTGATTGGACAGGACCTGGCTGGGGCCATGGTGCGCGCGACCCTGGCGCAGGCAGGCATCTCCGCTGATTTGATTCTGAGCGCGCTGCCCACCACCGCGCAGTCGGTGATCTTGTCCGACCCCAGCGGCAAGCGCCAGATTCATGTGGATCTGAAGAATATCCAGGAGCAGGTCTATCCAGAGGAGAGTTTCGATGCCGCGCTGGCCGGCTGCGACGCGACGGTCCTGTGCAACATCAACTTCTCGCGCCAGTTCCTGCGCCGGGCGCGGGCGGCCGGACGCCTGGTTGCCACCGACGTGCACACCATCAGCCGGCTGGACGATGACTACAACCAGGATTTCATGGCCGCAGCCGATGTGCTGTTCATGAGCGATGAACTGCTGCCCATGCCGCCGGAAGCCTGGGCGGCCGAAATCATGGCGCGCTACGCGCCGCAGGTGTTGGTGATCGGCCTGGGCGCGCAGGGCGCGCTGCTGGCAGTCCAGCGCGATCGGTTTGTCGGCCGTTTTCCAGCGGCGTCCGTGCGGCCGGTGGTCAGCACCATTGGGGCCGGCGACGCGCTTTTTTCTGCCTTTGTGCACGGTTTCGTGCGCACCGGTGATCCGTACCACGCGCTGCGCCAGGCCGTCGTCTTCGCCGCTTACAAAATCGGCGTCACCTCCGCGGCCGACGGTTTCTTGGATCAAACCGCGCTCGATCGGCTGTGTCAGGATGCGCTCGACTGAGCTGAGAATAGGCCGCGGATGAACGCGGATCGCCGCGCATTGCTGCGCATTGCTTGCTTGTGTCCACGGTTGTGCGCGGCGCGCATGGGCAAGTGACCTGGTCCTGAGAACCGGCTGTTGACCGGCGCTGACCAGTAGTTCCAAATCTGGCCTGGTTTTTGACCACAGAGATCACAAAGAACGCAAAGGAGCCGCCCATTTGCACCTGAGCTGCCTTTTCTTTGTGTTCACCCACACCCGCATGTGTTCTTTGTGGTTGGATGTGTGCAACATTTGGAATTCCCAGGCGCTGACGGCGCCGGTGGTGGGCATTGTCAGGGCAGATGCACGATGGTGGGCTTGTGAAGCAGGCTCGAATCGTCTCCGATGATGAACATACCCGGAAATCGGCTGAAACCCGCATGTTCCACGACGAGGTTGAGTCGGCCGGACGCGCCAGATACGTCGAACGTCCGCGTCACCGTGACCGCTTCACCAGGCTGTAGCAAGACGCTGAACGGCGCTTCCTCGCGCGGCGCGGCCGCTTCAAACCGTTGCCCCTCCTCATCCAGCACGGCGACAACGACGCCGTTTTCGCGTTGCGGCGCTCTGCGCGCGCGATTGGACACACGCAAAGTGACCGTGAGCTCCGTCCCCTTTAACAACTCAACGCGCGCGATATCCTCCACGGCAACGCACCAATCATCGAAACACCGATCTTGCCCAAGCGCCATGACGCGCGGCGGTGAAGCCAGCGCAACCAGCGCGATGACGCCAAGATAGAGCGCCAGGCAAACGCCAAGCGCAGCCAGCAGCCTGACGGCTTGGCGGCCGCGGCCGCGCAGGGCGGTGGCGATCACCACGGCCAGCATGGCAAGGGATGCAACGACAATCACGATGAAAAGCAAGTCAAAGATCGTCATTGTTGTTGATCTGCGCTAGCGAGGCGCGCGTTCGATCTCCGATCTTCAACGACTGCTGAAGACGCCGAGTTTGTAGGGGTAATCCGCATGTTGGTCTATACGCATCAGCCAACTTTGCTCGGATATGTGAGAGGTGCAAGGCCCATACGTGAAGAGCCTGATCCTTCTGCTTTGTGATTCTCCCCGCAGCTTGGCCAACACGTCTTGCAGGATGCGACCCCGAAAGGGCGTGTACATGAAGAAAACCGTTCCTGCGGCGTAATCGGCGGCGCGTGCGTCGGCGTTGATGAACTCGACGCGTGGCAGGTTGAGGTCTGCCGCACACGCGCGCGCATAATCGCAATACGCTGGCTCGAATTCGATGCCTTTGGCCGTCGCGCCGCTGAGCAGGTTCAGCAGGATGGGAACGTGACCCAAGCCCGAACCCAAATCGTAGAAGGCATCGTCTTCCGTGAGCTGAGCTTTCTCCGCCAGCTCAAAAATGATTCGGGCTGGAGTCTGTTGATAATACACCATCTCTGGCTCCCTCGATTTTGTCTCGGACGGGAGAGCCTGCGTGAGCAGCAAGCCATTGATGAACAGATCCAGGCTATCATAGCCGCTCCCATCTTGTTGGCGGCGGCCGCTTGCGTCAGGCCTGACGTAGTCTTCAACCAGAGTCTTGAATGTTGTTCCGGTGCAACCACCCATGCGGATGTCTGCGCGCAGCCGTTGAAATAGGGCGTGATCAATGGCTTCCAGTCGGCGCTTGACGCTCTCCGCCGCCTCTTTCCATGCGGCCAGTTCTGCAGACGCATGGTTCGTTTGCAGCAGTCCCTCAATCCGATCAATGACGTTGAACTCGATGAAATCTATGGCTTCGACGCGGCTGACGAAGCGCTTTTCGTCGTAGAGAGCCGTGTTTTTTTCGACGGCCTCAATGTCTGAACGTATGTGGTTCATTTTGCATGGCTGATTTCTCTATCCACTTTACGGGCGGCTTCTTCTCCCAATAATAAACCGGCCAGCCGGCGGCGGATTTCGGCTCGGTATCGGTGAGCACTCCGCGCACGAGTTGCAGGTTCCGCCGCCACACACGACTCAATAGCTAGTTCGGCTCCCAGAGGCGACAAGGTCGCGGTCATATAGACTCGGGGGCTCGTGCGTTCGGCGTGACCGTAGTTGGAGCGGTATCCGGGACTGATCAGATCTCCCGGCTTCAGGTCGGCCTTCGTGCCGTGGTAGAATGGCCCCGAGATCACATTGTCTGGCGCTGCCAAGTCGCTCGCTTCCCTCATGCCACGCGACTCTGCCGGTCGAGCGTGCCCCCGTGCGTCTAACGGCACAGGGTTCAGCCGCCGCCTGATGGACGACATACCGCCCACGACCGCCCACGGTAGGCGGTCGGCTGGAACCACCTGTAGGCCCGTGCCCCCGAACCCTGGCCGCCCACAGCCCTACCTAATACAGTTGACTTTATGCGGGTATGGCGATGTACTCCGCAAATGAGTGCGACTGGGGTACCGGCTGTTTGTCTTCGAGCAACCCGCGCACATGCATATCAATGGCTTCATGCATATTGCGCGCGACTTGGTCGCGGGTCTTGCCGGTCGCCACGCAGCCAGGTAAATCGGGCGAATATGCCGAGTAGTTTCCGTGCGCTTTTTCGATCACAACCAAGAAGCGATGCATCTTTACTCACCTGTTTCCGTCCGTCCCTTCGCAAGCTGTGCCTGCTTCAGGACGCTATTAAGTGCGCCAGGGGCCAGATCATCACCGCTTTTCTGGCGCCACTTGAACCAAGCCGACTGGAAGTCATCGTGGCG
The DNA here is from genome assembly GCF_900491745.1 of Candidatus Amarolinea aalborgensis. NCBI lineage: Bacteria > Bacillati > Chloroflexota > Caldilineae > Caldilineales > Candidatus Amarolineaceae > Candidatus Amarolinea > Candidatus Amarolinea aalborgensis. The sequence continues at coordinate 34,691 of NZ_UETR01000019.1, forward strand.
CAACACATCGCCCAGGGAACGCCACCTCGCCCCATCAGCCGCGGGTAGGATCGTGACTCGATCATGGCCATGAGTCTACAGCCTGTCACCTGATTTGTCAAAGAGAAATGACCGCTGCACCCCGGCCTCGCCCACGCAGCGATTCACGCGGCCATTCCGGCGCTGAGCATGGAACGCGCATGACGCTTGATTTTGACCCCCCAAGCCTGATTGGCAGCAGACCTACTCTGTGCTAAAATAGGCGCACAGTTTGCCAAATAACCACCTTTTTCTTCCCCCAGCGATTGGTCATATGCGCAAAATCGGCATTATTCTACTGGCTTTTATCATCGCGCTGCTCGGCGTTTCCATGCTGCGCAGTCCACAGGCCGACCCGCGACGGGATGCCTTGCTCCTGTTCTTGCTGGCCGGCCTCATCATGGCGCTGGTCGCCCGCCCGCTCGCGCCGTGGCCTGACCTGAGCGCGCGACCGGGGCCGCGGGATTGGCCGCGCTGGGCTTTTGGCCTGACCATTCTCAGCGTCATCCTGGCCGCGGCCGCCATTGCCCTCTTCTGGCAGGCGCCGCCGGGCGATCTGCAGTTCACGGGGCTGCCGTTGACCTTGTGGCTCATCAGCATTCCTCTGTTCATCGTCGGCGCCTGGCCCAACGGACGCGACCTGCCTGCACCGGCTGTTGCGCCTGTGCTCGCTGAGGCAACACCAGCCGCTGCCGAGCCGCCAGACGCGCTCGAAGTAGCCCCGGCCCAGGAAGCGATCCCGACGCCGGTCGTGACCACGCCCAATCCGGCGCCGGGTGCGCGGCGGTCGTTCGCAGCCGCGCTGCGCACGTGGCTTGCCAGGCCGGAAATCATCGCGCTGATCATTCTGCTTGCGGTCGCATTTTTCTTGCGTGTCTACCAGATCAACACCTTCCCCAACGGCTGCCAATCGGACGAGTGCAACAACGGCATGGACGCGCTCAAGTGGCTGAATGGCCGGCCGTATACGCCCTACGCCGAGACGAACGAAGGCCAGGCCACGCTCTTCACGTACCTGATTGCCCTGATGTTCAAACTGGCCGGCGTAGGCGTAACGCAGATGCGCCTGGTGTCGGCGATCGTGGCTACCGCCAGCCTGCTGGCCTTCTATTTCCTGGCGCGCGAGCTGTTCGACTGGCGCATTGCCCTGCCGACCACGGCCCTTTTTGCCGTCAGCCGCTGGCACCTGACCTTCAGCCGCATCGTCTACGAGTTGATCATGGTGCCGCTGGTCGAGAGTCTTCTCTTCCTTTTCTTGATCCGCGCCGTGCGCTATGGTCGCCGCCGTGATTGGGCCTGGACCGGGCTGATGCTGGCCCTGGGCATGAACACCTACACCGCGTTCCGCGTCGTGCCCTTCGTGGTCGGCATCTTTCTCCTCTACTGGCTGGTGACGCATTGGCGGCAGTGGCGCGAGATCGTCGAAGGTGGATTGGTTATGGCCGCTGGCGGCATCGTCGGCGCGGCGCCGCTGGGCGTCTATATCATTCAGCACTGGTCCGTGTTCATCGGCCGCACGCGCCACATCTCGGTGTTCAACGACATCGAGAACGCCGGCGGTTCGCTCAAGCCGCTGTGGGACAACCTGGACAAGGTCCTGTGGTCGTTTCATTGGCGCGGCGACCTGGCCGCGCTCAACAATCTGCCGGGCGCACCGCTGCTCGACGCCGTCGTCGGCGCGCTGGTCATCCTGGGCCTGGCTTACATGCTGCGCCATCTGTGGCGGCCGCTGCCCTTCCTCAGCTTCACCTGGATTATCGTCGTGGGCAGCGTGGCCGTGCTCTCCGTGGCGCATGAGGCGCCCACTGCCCGTCGCCCCATTGGCCTTCTGCCCGTCATCTTCCTGCTCGTGGGCCTGGTGCTCGACCGCGCCTGGGATGCCTATCTGACCGCGTGGCGGCTGCCCAAGACCGAGCCGGCGCGCACCCGCACGCTGCAGCGGGCCGGCCAGCCTTTCCTGCTGGCCCTGCTGGCTCTCGTGCTGTATGTCGGCGCGGTCAACGCGGACACCTTCTTCAACAAGCAGGCCAAGGACCCGTCGGTTTGGCGCGCGTTCAGCGCGTCGGAGGCGGCCATCGGCCAATACCTGCGCGACCTGCCTCCCAACGCGCAGGTCTATCTGTCACCCGCCTTCGAGCGCCATTCCGCCGTGGAGTTGATTAGCCGGCGCCGGCCCTACACCCTGCTCAACCTGGCCGAACACCTGCCGCTGCGCGATATCCAGGCGGATCGCGATGTGGTCTATGTGATGGAGGCGCTCGATCAGCGCCTGGTGCCGCTCATGCAGCAGATCTACCCCGGCGGCGTCGCCGATTATCACCGCGATCCCTTTGGCGCCTCGCTTTTTGTCAGTTATCGCGTGCCGGCCGCGGCCGTGGCGCAGGGCCGCGGCCTGATTGCGCGCTTCTACCCTGGCGCCAGCACCGACGGCGCGCCCACGATTGAGCGCCGCGACGCGCCGATTGATTTTGACTGGCGGACCACCGCACCGCCGCTGCAGGCGCCCTTCAGCGTGCGCTGGCAAGGCGCCCTGTATACTGGCGGCGGTTACGGCGAGTATACTTATGAACTGACCGCCGACGGCGCGGCCGAGCTGTGGATCAACGACAAGCCGCTGCTGCAGATCAAAGAGGCCGACAGCCAGCGCACGCAGGCCATGACAGTCACCCTCCCCGGCGGTTTCCAGGGCATTGCGCTGACCTACAACAGCGGCAGCCAGCCGGGCCGTGTACGCCTGGCCTGGAGCGGGCCTGGCATTCAGCTGGGACTGGTGCCCGCGGACGCACTTTACGCCCTGGAGATTGCCAACAGCGGGCTGATCGGCTACTATTATCCCAACGGCGACGCCAGCGGTCAGCCGGCGCGGGTTCAGCACGACATCTTCGTCTTGGCGAACCCGGTGCTGCCGGAACCGTTCAGCATCGTCTGGCGCGGGAAAATCGCCGCGCCGCAGAGCGGCCAGTACATCTTTGGCACGCGTGCGGACGACGGCGCGCAGGTCTTCATCAACGGCGCGTTGGTCGCAGACAACGGCGGCTCCCACGGTTCGGAGTATCGCGAAGGCAGCATCTTCCTGGAGCAGGGTTTCCACGACATCGAGGTCAAGTATTGGCAGATTGGCGGCTCGCGCGATTTGCAACTCTGGTGGCAGCCGCCTGGCGGCGCCAAAGAGATTGTGCCATCCATCTATCTGTTCCCGATCCAGGATGCCATGCCGACCAACATCGTGCTGCCCGCACCGCCAGCCCCGAAACCGATCGAGCCGCCCAGCGTGGAGGAGCCGGCCGCCGGGGGCGAGCAGTCGGGCGTCGTAACGCAGCCGCCAGCCGCCGCAGCCGGCAAACTGGGCAATTTACCTGATCTGGCTGCCACGGTGCTGTGGCAAACGGGCGCATGCGGCGCGGGCAACGGGCAGTTCAACGAGCCGCGCGGCGTGGCCGTGGATGCCCAAGGCAATGTCTACGTGGCCGACGCAGGCAACCGCCGCATCGTCAAGCTCGATAAGGCTGGGAAGTTCATTACCGCCTGGGGTCGTGAGGGCGAGGGCGATGGACAGTTCCTGGAACCGTTCGACCTGGGCGTTTCACCCGACGGTACATTGGTTGTTCTCGACGCCGTGCAGCAGCGCATGCAGCGCTTCTCGCCTGACGGTCAGTTTGCAGCCGCGTTTGGGGTTGAGAACACCTTCTACCGCCCGCGCGGCCTGTGGGTTGACGGTCAGGGCGGCCTGTGGGTGGCCGACACCGGCGGCGTTCGCATCCTCAAACTCGATCAGGCCGGCAAGAAGCTGTCGCAGATTGGCGGCCGGGATGAACCGCCGATCGGCCAGGGGCAGCCCACCGATGTAGCCACCGGCCCAGGCGGCGATATCTGGGTGGCCGAAGCAACAAACGGCATCCTGTGGCACCTGGCGGCCGATGGAACCATCGTCAAGTCTGTTAGCTTGACCTCCGCTGGTACGCTTGAAGGTCCGCATCTGGCAACTGGCCGCGATGGCCGGCTGTACGCGACCGATCCAGAGAGCTTCCGCGTCGTCGTCCTTGCGCCGGACGGCGCGCCCGTGGGCCAATTTGGCGCAGAGGGTAATGGGCCGGGTCAATTCCGCAAACCGTTGGGCATTGCCGTCAGCGCAGAGGGCCAGGTCTTTGTCGTAGACACGCTGGCCTGCAAGGTCACCGCGTTTGCCGCCGTGCCCTGACGCATCTATAATCTATTCGTCTGCTGCCTGTTAGGTATGAATATCGTTGTCGAGGTGGAACTGTGCCAAAGAAGAAACTGCCGCTGGATCTTAAATTGGCGACCATGAGTGAGACTGCGCCTGAGAAAGCGGTTTCGCTGCGCGACTCCCTCTATCTCAACCGCGAGTTGAGCTGGATCGAGTTCAACCGGCGTGTACTCCAGGAAGCGCAAAATCAGAATGCCCCCTTGCTCGAGCGCGTCAAATTTCTGTCCATTTTCAGCTCCAACCTCGACGAGTTCTTCATGATCCGGGTCTCCGGCCTGCGAGAGCAGATTGCCGCCGGCGTGACGCAGCGTACGCCCGACGGTATGACGCCGGCCGAGCAGTTGGACGCGGTGCGCGCGGCCTTGCTGCCGCTGCTGGATGAACAGACGCGCGTCTTGACTGACGATTTGATACCGAAACTAGCCGGCCAGGGCATTCGCTTGCTCAACTATGATGAGCTGACTCCGGCCCAGCGCGCGGCGCTGCGCACCTACTACGAGCGCGAGATTTTTCCCGTCCTCACTCCGCTGGCCTTCGATGCCGCCCATCCCTTCCCGCGCATTTCCAATCTGAGCCTAAATCTGGCCGTGCTGATCAACGACCCCGAGTATGGTGAGCGGTTTGCCCGCGTCAAAGTGCCGTCCAACCTCGCGCGGCTGATTCCCCTGCACGAATTGGCGCCGCTGACGCGCGCGCAGGACGGCTCTGCACCCTTCCCATACAAGAGCATGGCCTTTGTCTGGATCGAGCAGGTGATTGCCGCCAACCTGGCTGACCTTTTCGTGGGGATGGAAATCATGGCGGCGTACCCGTTTCGGATCATTCGCGACACCGACATTGAAATTCAAGAAGATGAAGCGGACGATCTGCTCTTGACCATTGAGCAGGGGATTCGCCAACGCCGTTTTGGCAACTGCGTGCGCTTGGAAATTGGCGCGGGGATGCCGGATCGAGTGCGGCACACGCTGCTGGAAAAACTGCAGCTCGATTCCGGCGCGGTCTATGCCAGCAGCGGGCCTCTTGGCCTTTCCAGCCTGATGGAACTGCACAGCCTTGACCGCCCTGGTCTCAAAGATCGCCCCTTCCCCGCCGCAGTGCCATCCATCTTCAGCAGTGAGAGCGATATCTTCAGCGCCATTCGGCGGCAGGACATCTTGCTGCACCATCCCTATGACTCGTTTACGCCCGTGGTTGATCTCATTCGCACGGCCTCCGAAGATCCCAACGTGCTGGCAATCAAAATGACCCTCTACCGCGTTGGCAGCCGTTCGCCCATCGTTGATGCGTTGATGGAAGCCGGCGAAAACGGCAAACATGTTGCGGTGCTCGTCGAGCTCAAGGCGCGCTTCGACGAAGAAAACAACATCGTATGGGCGCGCGCGCTGGAACGTTCCGGCGTACACGTGGTGTACGGCGTCTTGGGATTGAAGACGCACTGCAAGCTGGCGCTGATCGTGCGTCGTGAGCGCGACGGCATCCACCGCTATGTCCATCTGGGCACCGGCAACTACAATGCGACCACGGCGCGCATTTACACCGATCTCGGCTTGATGACGTGCCGCGAGGACATCGCCTCGGATGTCTCCGACGTGTTCAATTTTCTAACTGGTTTTTCCAACCCCAAAACCTACCGCAAGTTGGGGGTGGCGCCCGTGTCCCTGCGAGAAACCATCCGCGACCTGATTCGCAACGAGATCAAGTACGGCAAGGATGGACATCTCATTTTCAAGGTCAATGCACTGCTGGACCCGGCCATGATCGAAGACCTCTACAAAGCTTCGCAAGCCGGCGTGCGCGTGGATCTGATTGTGCGCGGCATTTGCTGCATTCGGCCCGGCTTACCCGGCGTCAGTGAAACCATTCGCGTCATTAGCATTGTGGGTCGTTTTCTGGAACACAGCCGCATCTACTACGCTCGCAACAACGGCGATGAGCAGGTTTACTTGAGCAGCGCGGATCTGATGCAGCGCAACCTCGATCGTCGGGTGGAGGCGCTCTTCCCCGTGGAGGACCCGGCGCTGAAGACGGTCGTCAGGCAGCAGATTCTTGATCTCTGCCTGGCTGATACGGTCAAGGCGCGCCAGCTCAATTCAGACGGCTCCTACACCTGGGTCAAGCCCGACGCCGACCATCCGCCGCTTGACAGCCAGCATTCGCTGCGCTACAACCGCACCCCGCTCGGCGCCTTTTGAACTGTCCCCTCAGCGAATCTCGATGCCCATGCGCTGCATGTCGTGCAGAAGTCGCTGCGGCTCGACGATAGAGGCCTGGAACCACAATCCAGGCCGTCGCGCGCTGCCGTCGAGCACCTGCAGCAGGCTGGCGACCACCGGAATGGCCGTGAACCAATAGCCGTCCGCATGGGATAGTGTGAGATCGAAGCGCTTGGGCTGGCCCTGCACCTTGCCGCTGGCTTCCAACCGGAGCACCGTGCCGTAGGGCGGCCGCGAGAAGCGCTGTAGGCCCCAGAGCATCCAGCGGGCCATGGGACCGAGCGCCTGCGTGGGCGCAATGCGCATGGCAACCATCGCCAGCGGCAGCACCAGCATATCCACGAACCAATTAAAACCGCCGACATTGAAACTGACGGCTTCCAGGTCAGGATACAGACCGGGCAAGCCGCGCATTTCCTCCAGGAACATCGGCACGGCGTATTGGCGGCCAAAGGGCGGGCCGAAATCCATCATCTGCGGCAGCCACAGGCTCGTCCAGCGCGCCTGGCGCCAGGCCCCATCTCGATACTCCAGCGCCTGATACCCCGCCAGCTCGCGCACCATCTCTTCGGCCGTGCTGATCCCGATTTCCACGCGTTTCCAGTCTTCCTTGATGACGCTCGCCACGACCGCGCGTTGTAGATGATCGAACTGCGCGGCCGCGTGGCGCACGAGCGCCGCGGGCAGGCCAGGGTGAAAACCGCCGTCGGTGATGAAACAGCAGCCGGCCGCCTCGATTTCAGACGCGAGGCGCTGCAACGCGTGCACCTTGGCCGTCGCGAACTGCACGTCCAGGTAGTCGGTTCTGGTGTCCAGGGCCGCCCGCGCCACCTCGGCCACATGATCGGCCGTGCTCGACGCGATCACCGCCAAGCTGCAGCCGGCCATCGCGCGGCGCAGACTGCTGACATCCGCGGCATCGGCGGCCGCCGCGGTGACGCGCGGGCTGCCGGCCTGCGCATTGAGGGTCGCCGCCGCGGCCTCCGCCTTCACCAGCGAGCGCCCGGCAACCACCAGCCGGCAGTCGGTCTCTTGCAGCAGCAGGCTGGCAATCAAGCGGCCGGTGTTACCGTAGCCGCCAAGAATGAGGATTGAATTAGTAGGCATCGCAAGCTCCTCCTGTTCAATTATACACCTGAAGCTCGCTGACGGGTATGCCCAGGTCGGAGATTGGAGATCAAAGATCATAGACCAGAAACTACAGGGGCGTCATGCGCTGAACGGCTTCGACACCTTCGACGGCGGCGGCGGCTCGCCCCCTTCCAGTCCGCTGCTCGGATTGTACCGTTTGCAGAATGGCCGCCTGTCCCGTCAGGCCGTGCCTGGCGTGATCCGCGTGCTCAAGGTCGCGCCGGATGGCGACCTCTATCTGGGCGCGGGCTGCGGAGTCTGGCGGCGGCGCGCAGAACAATGGGAAACGCTGGCGCCGTTGGACTGTGCACAAACCACCTTTCGGGGCGCTTTTTTCCCGTTTGATTTTGCCTTCGCCCCCGATGATGTGTGGGTGGGTGGGATTTACGCGCTGGCGCATTGGGACGGCGTAGCGTGGGCGCAGGTCAACGTGCCGGCGCGGCGTTTGCTCGTCGCGCCCGATGACTCGGTCTGGACCGACGGCTGGGACGGCCGCGCGGATTCCAACTGCTGCTTCTGGCGTGTCACCGGCAGCGCCTGGGTTACCTACACGGCCAGCGCCGCGCTGCCCGTCTCGCCGGATTTGCAGGCGGACATCCGTGCTCTGCGCCGCTGAAATCCCCGTCGCAGCCCTGCGGCGAGATGACGACCTCAGAGGCGCGCGAAGCACTCGCAAGTCAACGCTGCGATGTCCACGTTCCCCTGCGAGGGTTGGGCGCCTGGTAGGCGACCAACCTTGCGCAGGCTCGTCGGGTAAGGAGCACGCGCCGCGCCGGGCGATCTCGCGCTTGCCCGGCGCGGCGTGGAGCAGCCAGCCTGCGCAAGGGGATGACGCCATCCCCTCGCAGGGCTGCGGCGAGATGACGACCTCAGAGGCGCCGACGCACTCACAAGTCAACGCTGCGATGTCCACTGGCCCCTGCGAGGGTTGGCAGGGGAGAAATCGGTCAACCTTGCGCAGGCTCGCCGGGTAAGGGGCACGCGCCGCGCCGGGCGATCTCGCGCTTGCCCGGCGCGGCGTGGAGCAGCAAGCCTGCGCAAGGGGATGACTCCACCCCCTCGCAGGGTTGCGGTGAGATGACGACCTCAGAGCGCGCGACGCACTCACAAGTCAACGCTGCGATGTCCACTGGCCCTGCGAAAGTTGGCAGGGAGAAATCGGTCAGCCTGCGCAGGCTCGTCGGGTAGAGCACGCCGCCGGACGATCTCGCGCTTGCGGCGCGGCGTGCGGCAGCCAGCCTGCGCAAGGGATGACGCCACCCTCGCAGGGCTGCGGCGAGATGACGACCTCAGAGGGCGCAACGTGCTCACAAGTCAACACGGCGATGTCCATTGACCCCTGCGAGGGTTGGCAGGGAGAAATCGGTCAACCTTGCGCAGGCTCGTCGGGTAAGGAGCACGCGCCGCTGGACGATCTCGCGCTTGCCCGGCGCGGCGTGGAACAACCAGCCTGCGCAAGGGATGATGCCACCCTCGCAGGGCTGCGGCGAGATGACGACCTCAGAGGCGCGCGACGCACTCACAAGTCAACGCTGCGATGTCCACTGGCCCCTGCGAAATCGTTGGCAGGAGAAATCGGTCAACCTTGCGCAGGCTCGTCGGGTAGGAACGCGCCGCGCCGGACGATCTCGCGCTTGCGGCGCGGCGTGCGGCAGCCAGCCTGCGCAGGGATGACGCCACCCTCGCAGGGCTGCGGCGAGATGACGACCTCAGAGGCGCGCGACGTGCTCACAAGTCAACACGGCGATGTCCATTGACTTCCTCGCCGGCCGCGGCGGACAACGCAGTCAGAGGAGCGCAACGCAGCCACAGGCAATGCGCTGATGTTCCGTGACCCTGCGCGCATGGCATCAGGATGATGCGTGTCATGGCGCGCGGTGGGCGGATCAAGCAGAATAGTGATAGTTTCCTGGTTTGTTTCTTTTGTCCATGCTGTGACCCTGACAGCGGTGAAAGAGTCCGGAGGTCGCTGCAAATGCTGGTCGTTCACCTGGCATTGAAGCGGCTTTTGTTTCCGCACAGATTGGACACACAGGATTCCCACCGTGTTGATTTCGCTTTCCCACTCCCGCTTGCGTTCATCGAGTAATAGAATCAATCGCAATTGAGAGGTCATGGAGGCCGATGATGACAGATACGAACAACACGGAGCAAGGGCGATTCGCGATCAAGATCATCGCGGTCGCGATCTCATACCTGGCGGTGCTCCTGGTCACGTAGGGCTTGCCCATGCGGTGATGTACCTTCTGAGGCAACGCCGCATGATTTCTCCTGCAAGGAGGTGACCGATTCCGCTTGCCGATTGTCAGGCGCTCGTGGCTTTGTACAACAGCACGAACGGGGCGCAGTGGGGCCTTGCTGCAGGTTGGCAACAGACGAACACTCCTTGTGCCTGGGGTGGAGTAACCTGTGTCAATGGAAGCGTCGGCTTGCTCAATCTAGCGGGAAGGGCCTACAAGGTTTTATTGCGCCAGAATTGGGCAATCTGAGCGGATTGTATGTGCTCGACTTGAGCTACAACAACATCACTGGCAGCATATGCGCCCACCCTGGGCAACTTGACGAATCTCAATCGCCTGAGAATATTTAGTAGTCATTTGGGCGGGACAATTCCGCCTGAATTAGGCAACCTATCGAACTTGCAGTTGCTTCAGCTATCCGAGAACGAGCTGGCGGTCCGCTACCGCCGACCCTGGGCAACCTGTCTCTCCTTGAGGACATGGCCATCGAGTTGTGCTTTCTGAGCGGAGAGATTCCCCGAACTGGGCAATCTGCATAACCTGCGCCAACTTTCGCTCTATCGTAACCGAGCAGGAAGCCATTCCGGCCACATTCGAAATCTGACCAACCTGGAATACCTCTCCTGGGCACCAATCACTGAGCAGGCCGATCTCACCAGAACTGGGCAAGCTGACGCAGGTTCAATACCTGGATTTATCCAGTAATCACTTGAGCGGCTCGATCCCGTCCGAACTGGGCAACATGAGCAGTCTGCTCGGACTCGAACTAAGCGACAATCAGTTGTCGGGCGAGGTTCCGGCTGAACTGATGCAGCCGCCGTACTTGTACTCGGTCAGTGTGGACTACAACATGGTGACGCCCACCGATCCAACGGTGGTTGCGTGGCTCGACATGGTGGATCCGGGTGGGAGTACACCCAGACGGTGCCGCCGAGCCATGTACAGGCCACCCTGGTCGCCAGCCAAAGCGTAACCTGACCTGGACGCCGATTCCACACCTGTGGTGGGAAGAAGGCTTTATGAGGTCAGTTATGCGATCAGGCCAGGCGGGCCTTATGTGGTGCATGGCACGACGCCTGACAGGGCGACCGACCACTATGCGGCCGCTGATCTACCGCCCGCCAATCTCTATTGTTTCGTTGTGCGCACCTTCACGGCGGCCCATTTCTATTTTGCCAACGAATGGTGGAGCGCCTACAGCCCCGAAGTCTGCGTGGAGCGCCGACCGCGTGCGCTGCACAGTTTTCGGCCACGGCGACCTTTAGGGCCGTTCGCTCTGCACCTCTGGTCGCTGGTCGCTCCTATGTCGGGCGCTTCCAGTCAGGTAACTACCTGGGACTTCCGTGAATTGATGTAGCGCTCTCACCCCTGGTTTCTCGCAGAAACCAGGGGTGTGTCTTCGAGTCGCGGCCGAGCAAGCGGTCAACGCGGGCGCAGGCTCGCCGGGTAAGGGGCACGCGCTGTGGCGAGCGATCTCGGCTGGCCCGGCGATTCGTGGAGCAGCCAGCCTGCGCCAGGGGATGACGCCATCCCCTCGCAGGGTTGCGGTGAGATGACGACCTCAGAGGCGCGCGACGCACTCACAAGTCAACGCCGCGATGTCCCCTGACCCCTGCGAGGGTTGGCAGGGGAGAAATCGGTCAACCTTGCGCAGGCTCGCCGGGTAAGGGGCACGCGCTGTGGCGAGCGATCTCGGCTGGCCCGGCGATTCGTGGAGCAGCCAGCCTGCGCAAGGGGAGCCGCGCAGGCTGGCTGCATGGTCAGTTCACAGCCGGGCTTCCATGAAGGCTTGCCACAGGTTGGCGGCCAGGACTTGCGCATCGGCCTGAATGTCATAGCGCGCGAAGTACTGGCACAGGCGTTCGATGTCGCGCTGCAGCAAATCGAACGCGTGCGGATTCTTGAGCGCGACGACCGCCTGTGGGAAGTCAATTACCACCGCCCTGCCCTCCCAGTACAGAATGTTATAGGCCGACAGGTCGCTATGGATGCGGTTGTGCTTCAGCATCAACTCCACGTGCCACAGCAGGCGCTTGAACATGGCGCGCGCCGCGCGCTGACTCAACACCACGCTGTTCAGGTTAGGCGCGGGGTCGTTGATATCGCCCAGGTATTCCATCAGAATGGCATTGCTGACGTGGCCGACCGGCCGAGGCACATCCGCGCCCGCCGCGTGCAGCAGCTGCAGCATGTCATACTCGTGTTCGATCCACGAGAAGGTGGTTACCTCGCGGCCGAACTCCGTCTTCTTGGCGATCGCACGCTTGATTCTGGCCCCGCGCACGATACCCTTGCCCTCATCGTCCAGCATCAGGCGCCCCTCTTTGTAGATGGCGTCATTGCGCATGGTGCGGTGCGCCTGCGGCCGGTAGATTTTGGCCGCGATCAGCTCCAGTCCGGTGCCTGGGTGGGCCTGGCAGCAGTAGACATTAGCCTCCTTGCCGCCCTTGACGCGCGCCAAGACATCGGTGATGACATGGTCGCGATAGAAACCGCCGAGCGCGGCCTGCAGCAGCGCTTCCTCACTGGCGCCCGCGCCGAAGGTCATGGTCATCTGGTTCTCATCGCCAAGCAAGGCCGCCGTTTCTGGCATGACCACCCGCGGCCGCTGCGGCGTGGGCAGTGCACGCGGCCCTTTCTCTGCCCGATGCGTGCGCCGATCGGGCACGAGGTAGGGGATAAATTCCTCATTGTCTTCGTAAGAACGCAAATTCATCGTTCTGGTGCTCCATCGTAACGGTACTCATTTTTGTCTTGTGTCGCTGACACGCGTCGTTGGATTAAGCCAGAGGTCGCGGCCAGGGCCCGGCCTCTGTGGACAAACCACCCTTTCGTTGCCCTGCGGCGGTGAACAAAAAACGGCCACAGGAACCAGGTCCCGTGGCCGCGCCGATTCGTTGGCGGATGCCGTTGTCTGTGTCCAAAGCAGTTCGTGCCAGCAGGTGCGTTGAGACGACCATGCAGGCGTAGGCGGTGGCTGGAGCAGAGAAACAAAACGGCCACGGGTTGAACGTGCACCCGCGGCCGTGAGAGGTCAGGCTAATGCTGTGAACAGAAGCCGGTTAGGACTCCCGCAGACACAGGGCGCACGCATCGAAGCAGACAGGGAAGGAAAGTTCTTGAGTTGTCATGCCTGACGGCGCCCCCTTTCAGATAAGTTGGCGAGAGTTTAACACACGTAGCCGGATAGGGCAAATTTCGTCCGGCGATCATCAGCCTGGTCGCTGGCCGATCCTACCGGCCCTGGCGTTGCAGCGCCATGAATGAGCCAACCGTTGCCGCCAACGCCGCGCTGCCAATGATTAACGGCAGGAGGGAGGATTCGCCGCCGAGGAGCGCCAGCACGGCGAGGATGAACGACAGGCCGTTGAAAACCAGGGCCATCACGGATGGCAGGTGCCACTGCGACCACGTGCGGCTGCGCAGTTGATAGAAGCCCATGATGCCGTAGCCCAGGGTCGCGGCGCCGCCTTGACGATACAGGAAGGTATCCGTGCCGGCATAGCCAAAGATACGCGCCACCGTCGTCGGGACGAAGAGACCCAGGGCGCCGACCAGCGTGGCCACAATGGCCAGGAACCAGACGAGCGCCACCAACCAGGCCGCGATATCAGGCGCGGGCTGCGGCGCCGCGCGGTGGCGCTGAAGCAGCGAGGCGGTGATGGCGGTGATGCTGATGGATGCGACCAGGATCGCGTAGACGATCCACGTGGCGTTGCCGTCGAGGATCGCCAGCGCAATGGCGTAAAGCGAGCCGAGGTTAAAGGTTAACGTCGCAATCACCACGATGCGCACAGGGAGCCAGGCCTCCTGGCGCAGCGCCAGGAGGAGCGCGACCGCGTAACCGAGGGTCGCCGCGCCGGCCAGCCGATAGATAAAGGGATCATTACCAGTCGCGCCGGCCAGGCGGGCCAACAGCCCTGGCGCCAGCAACGGCAGAAAGCCGAAGACCAGTCCGCCGACAAGGGGAACGGCAAGCAGTAGTTTTTCTTGGGGCGTCAAGCGCTCCAAGGGTGCGACGCCTGCGCGGCCGCCGGACACGCGCCCGGTGTTCGAAGCGGTTCGTGTTGACATGACTGAATTCCTCCTCACCTGATGTCTCTTGCTGCATGATTTCCAGAGGCGCTGTGTTGCGCCGCCGTCTTGAACTGATGATGCACCCGGCGGCTGCTTAGGGAACAGGTCAACTGCTGTTCACTTGTTGTTCAACGCCACGGGATACGTGCTTGACCGAACAACACGCCAAAGGGTGCATTTCAATTTCGGGGCGTTGCCCCAGAGGGGCTTGCAACCTCGTAGCCGGATGGCCTTTGGCCTCCGGCGGGGGTGCTGAAATGCACCCCACGCCAAATGGCGTATTGACATCTGGCGGTGACCGTGTTACAATGACGCCACATCCCCCCCGGTGGGGGGTGGGGTGAGAGCAGGAGTAAACGATGAACGCGCAAATGAAAGAGCAGGTTTTGAGTCGGCTGAAGAGCATCGAAGGGCATGTGCGTGGAATTCAGCGCATGGTGAACGACGATAACTACTGCATTGATGTCATCAGCCAGGTGCAGGCCGTGCAGAAGGCGCTGGACCGCGTCAACAGCCTGCTGCTGGACAACCATCTCAACTCCTGCGTGATTACGGCCGTGCGCAGCGACGACTCGCAGGAGCGTGAACGTGTCCTGGGAGAGCTGCTGCACGTGTTCGAGACCGGCAGCAAGTTGTGATTTCGCCGCCGCGGCCGAGCCGCAAGGGTGTTTTTTGCGAAAGCAGCGTGTCAACGAAAGGATCTAAGCAATGACAGTCAAAACGTATTCTGTGCCGAACATCTCGTGCCATCACTGTGTCAACACCATTGAGCGCGAGCTGAAGGATGTCGCCGGCGTAACGTCGGTGAAGGCCAATGTCAGCACCAAGGCCGTCATGGTTGAAGTGGCAGATGCCAGCCGCCTGACCGCCGTGGAAGCGATGCTGGACGAGATCGGTTATCCGGTCGAGAAGTAGCCGTCCGCCGGTGACCCTGAAGGACGAAGGACCCGCCGAGCTGCCATTCGTCCTTAATCTTGTCAACCCTCGCCAATCCCCCAATCGGAAGGTGCCATGTCAACCAAAGAGTTGAGCCTGCCGGTGACCGGCATGACCTGCGCGAACTGCGCCAATACGATCACGCGCACCTTGAAGAAGACCGCGGGCGTGACCGAAGCCAGTGTCAACTATGCCAGTGAACGCGCGCAGGTGATTTTCGATCCGGCGTTGGTCAAAGAAGGCCAACTGGTGCAGCGGATTCGCGATGCCGGCTATGACGTGCCGCAGGCGCGCGTAGAGCTGCCCATCACGGGGATGACCTGCACCAACTGCGCCAACACGGTGCAGCGCGCCTTGCGCAAGGTGGACGGTGTGGTCGAGGCCAATGTCAACTACGCCAGCGAGAAAGCCAGCATTACCTACATCCCCGGCGCAGCTAACCGTCAGGATTTGATCCAGGCCGTGGAGAAAGCCGGCTACGGCGTGGTGCAGGCGACGGGCGACGAAGCGCTGGAGGATGCGGAAGCGGCCGCGCGTGAGGCTGAAATCGCCGATCAAACGCGCAAGTTCTGGGTCGGTGTGGCTTTCGCCGCGCCCTTGTTCCTCTTCAGCATGGCGCGTGATGCCGGCTTGCTCGGCATGTGGGCGCACGAAGCATGGGCAAACTGGCTGATGCTGGCGCTGGCGACGCCGGTGCAGTTCTACGTCGGCGGCGACTACTACGTTGGCGGCTGGAAGTCTATCCGCAATGGCTCGGCCAACATGGATGTGTTGGTGGCGATGGGCTCCTCGGCCGCGTACTTCTACAGCCTGGCGATTTTGATCGGCGGTCTGTTCGGCTGGCATGGCCTGGGCGATCACGTCTACTTCGAGACCGCCGCGGTTATCATCACGCTGATCAAACTGGGTAAGCTGCTGGAAGTGCGCGCCAAAGGCCGCACCTCGGCCGCGATCAAGGCGCTGATGGGTCTGCGCGCGCGGACCGCGCATGTCGTGCGCGACGGCCAAGAGATCGAAATCCTGGTCGAGCAGGTGCGCAGCGGCGATTATGTGATCGTGCGCCCTGGCGAAAAGATTCCCGTGGATGGCCTGGTGGTTGAAGGCCGTTCCGCGGTGGATGAATCCATGCTGACCGGCGAAAGCCTGCCCGTGGACAAGAAGCCGGGCGATGCCGTGATTGGCGCCACGCTCAACAACCAGGGCATGCTCAAGTTCGAGGCGACGAAGGTGGGGCGTGAGACTGCGCTGGCGCAGATCATCCGCCTGGTGCAGGAAGCGCAAGGCTCCAAAGCCCCGATCCAGCGCCTGGCCGATCAGGTCTCGGCCATTTTCGTGCCCGTCGTGCTGGGGCTGGCCGCGCTGACGTTCCTGGGCTGGTATTTCCTCGGCCAGGTCGGGTTTACCCAAGCGCTGGTTTACACCATCGCCGTGCTGGTGATTGCCTGCCCCTGCGCGCTAGGCCTTGCTACGCCGACGGCGATCATGGTTGGCACTGGGAAGGGCGCGGAGAGCGGCGTCTTGTTCAAGAGCAGCGAGGCGCTGGAGCGCAGTCACAAGCTGACCACGGTGGTGCTGGACAAGACCGGCACGATCACGAATGGCAAGCCGGCGATGACCGACCTGGCGCTCGTTGGCCAGGACCAGGTCTCCAGGGCAGATGTTCTATTCCTCGTAGCGTCGGCGGAAAAAGGCTCTGAGCATCCTTTGGGGCAGGCGATTGTCAAAGCCGCGGAGGCTGAGGGCATGCGCTTAGCCACGCCGGAGCGCTTCGAGGCCCTCGCGGGCATGGGCGTGCGCGCCACGATCAACGGCCGGGCCGTCCTGGTGGGCAATGTGCGCCTGTTCGAGCAAGAGAAAATTGACATAACTGAAATGGCTGCCACGGTGACACGGCTGCAGGACGCGGGCAAGACCGCGATGCTGGCCGCGGTAGATGGTCAAGCGGCCGCGGTCATCGCCGTGGCCGACACCGTCAAAGAAGGATCGGCCGCGGCCATAGCCCAACTGCACGCCCAGGGCTTGCGGGTGGCGATGATTACGGGCGACAATCAGCGCACCGCCGACGCCATCGCCCGGCAAGTCGGGATTGACCAGGCGCTGGCGGAGGTGCTGCCCGGCGACAAGGCCGCGCAGGTGAAATTACTCCAGCAGCAGGGCGAAGTGGTCGGTATGGTGGGGGATGGCATCAACGACGCGCCCGCCCTGGCGCAGGCCGATGTCGGCATCGCGATTGGCACCGGCACGGATGTCGCGATGGAGGCCGCAGGTGTCACGCTGATGAGCGGCGACCTGCGCGGCGTGCCGCGTGCGTTGGCGCTCAGTCGCGGCACCATGCGCGTCATCAAGCAGAATCTGTTTTGGGCTTTCTTCTACAACGTGATCCTGATCCCGGTCGCGGCCGGCGCCTTCTACCCGCTTTTCGGACTGCGCCTGCACCCGGTGCTCGCCGCGGGCGCCATGGCCTTCAGCAGCATCTTCGTGGTCACGAACTCCCTGCGCCTCAAGGCGTTCGATGCCAGGCGAGATCGTCTGCCGCGCGCAGGCAATCCTGCGTTGTCGCCTTCGGCCGCCTAGCGAACCAGCCCCATGCCTGCCGCGCCGCTGGGCCAATCGCGTGTGCCATAAACGCATGCGGATTGGCCCAGCGGCTGCCTTGCCTCGATGAGTTGCTCCACGAACTTCTCGTTGATTTGAGGCATTGCCGCTCACGAGATGGTTTCAATCGCTTGACGTATTGCCTGTTTTGCAGAAATATGGTATAGTCAACGTGTGAAACATCTACGCAATCCGTGGGTCATTCTGTCGCTGATGATCTCGTTGCTTGCCTCGGCCGCGTTAGGGCCAGCAGCCGTACGCGTCGTGAGCCGCAGCCTGGCCAACGGGGCGATGGACGCAGGACAACCGGCGCGCGCTGCGGCCGTCCTGAGGGCTGCGCTCGTGGTACAACCGCAGTCCGCGCCGCTGCACGATGCGCTCGGCCTGGCTCTTCATGCGCAGGGTGGTGTAGCCCAGGCCCTGGCCGAATTTCAGCGGGCCGTGCAGTTGGACCCCGCGCTGGCTTCGGCGCAGAACAACCTTGGTGTGACCTTGCTGGCCGTGGGGCGGCCCACGGCGGCCGCCGAGGCGTTGACGCAGGCTGCACGCATGAACCCGGGGCTGGCGCGGGCTTTCCTCAACCTGGGCTATGCACAGCGGGCGGCTGGCCAACGTGAGGCAGCCTTGACCGCATTCCGGCGCGCGGCTGATCTCGACCCCCGGCAGATTGATGCTCGTTTGCAGTGGGCGGCGTTGATGTTCGCAGATGAGGCCGTGGCTGAGGCGCAGCAGGCCTGGCAGGAAGCGCTGGCGGTCGAGCCGCAGCAGCCCCAAGCGCTGGCTGGACTGGGCGCCGCGGCCGTACGCCGGGGTCATTTTGCCGATGCCCTGCAGCCATTGCAAGCCTCACTGGCGCAGGCGCCACAAACCGCCACGACGAGCTATTACCTGGGGCTGGCCTGGCAAGGTTTGGGACGCCTGGACAACGCCCGTCTGGCGTTCGATCAGGCGCAGCAGTTCAGCTCCGATCCGACCTTGCGGCGCCTGGCGCACATGCAGTTGTTGGTCTTACTGCCCTCGGCGCGCAGCGACGAGTCGCTGCCGTCACGCTCAAATGGCAGCGTTCAATAGAAAGCGGCCTTTCGGTTTATTTATCGCAGAGAGAACTCACCCATGCCTCTTGAATCACCGTCACATACTCATTTTCCCTATCGTGCGGGCGATTTGCTGCGCAAACGCCTGATTGTTCTGGCATTGCTTGCCGCTTCCGTGGCGTCGCTCGTACTGTGGGCCGCGCCGGTCGCGCAAGCCGGCGTTTTAGAGAAAACGCCAGGCCCCTTCTTCTGCGCCAGCGCCGAGGTCAGCGACGGCGACGGCTCCATCAGTCATCCGTGGAGCTGCCAGACTCCCGACCAGTTCCAACTCGCCGTTGCGAAGGTCTGCCGTGTCGGCGGCGGCGCACTGTATTTCATCTTTTCTGATGGCTACATCCAGTACACCGTCGCGGCCGACTGCACCGTGAAGGCTGGCGCGCCGCAAAACGGCCAACCACCTGATACCGGCGTCGCTGTGCCCGCGCCCTGGCTGTTGACTGCCGGCGCGGCGCTCGGCCTGGTTCTCCTGGCCGCGGGCGCGCTGCGCGCTTCACGTTAGCGCCGCCGTGTTAGGGGAAGGGTGTATGACGAAATCTCCTGGCTGGAGACGACGCGGCGCGAAGCTAAGCGCCGGGCTGTTGATGGGCGCAGCCCTCCTCTTTCTCTTGGCCGGCTGCACCCTCTTCAGCCAGCCGAAGCCAGACCCCTGGGCGGCTTACCGCAAGGGGCTTGCGCCGTTGAGCCAGAACATCCTGGACAGTCGCCGCGATTGGCCCCGCTACAACCTGGAGTTGCAGATTGATCCCACCGCGCGGACGATCTTCGGCAGCCAGGAAGTCATCATCACCAATGACTCGCAGGTGACCTGGGGCGACCTCTATTTTCGCCTCTTCCCTAATCTGCCGCAGTTCGACGGCGCCATGGAGATTCGCAGCGTACAGCAGGCTGACCGGCCGGTCCCGTTCAGCTACGCGGCTGACCGCACTGCAATTCGAGTCGCCCTGCCGCAGCCGCTGGGACCTGGCGCTTCTATCACCCTAGACCTGGTCTTTTCTGTGGACGCGCCCGCGCCGACCGCGCCCTACGTTTTGTTTGGCGCCAGCCAGGGCATTCTCAACCTTCCATTGGCCTATCCGGTGTTAGCGGTGTTCGATGAAGCGGCGGCCGCGGCTGGCTCGTCTATTCCCTGGCGCCTGGATATGCCGGCGCCCTACGGCGATACGGCGTTCACTCAGGCTGCGCTTTACCAGGTTACGGCGACGGTGCCCAGCACGTTCACGGTTGTGGCCACCGGCGCGCTGCTTGCGCGCACGTCATCCACGGACGGCGAGGATACCTGGCGCTGGACGAGCGGTCCGATTCGTGAATGGATGATGACCCTCAGCCCCGATTTTCGAGTCGCATCTACCAGCGCGTACAGCACGACGGTCAACTCGTATTTCCTGCCGGGCGATGAGTCCACCGGGAACGAAGCCCTGCAGGTAGCCGCCGCTGCCCTGCGCGTGTACCAGGATCACTACGGCCGCTATCCGTATCCCACGATGGATATCGTTGCCTCGCCTCTGCAATACCGGGGCATGGAGTTTCCAGGCCTGGATTTGATCGGGCTTGATCTCTATCGCCAACGACCGCAAGACCTGGAGTTTCTCATCGTGCATGAGGTGGCCCACCAATGGTGGTACAACATGGTTGGCAATGACCCGGTGCGCACGCCGTGGCTGGACGAGGGGCTGGCGGAGTATTCGACCTATGTGTACTGGGAGTCGGTGCACGGGCAGGCGGCCGCGGACAGCCTGTTGGCGAACCGTTGGCAGGTGCCTGTTGATTATGCGCGTAACAATGGCCTGGATGCCATAGTCAATCAACCGGCCAGCGCGTTTGGCGCGGGGCGCTACGAAACCATCGTCTATGCCAAGGCGGCGCTCTTCTTCCATGCGGTGCGCCAGGCCGTGGGCGACGATATGTTCTTTCGCATCTTGAAGGCCTATGTGCAGCGCTACCGTTTTCGTGAAGTGCAGCCGTCCGATTTTATCAGTCTGGCCGAGCGCATGAGCGGGAAGCCTCTGCAAGACTTGTTCCAGGAATGGGTGCTGAGCAGCGTCCCGTGAGATTCTACATGCCGCAAAAATCTCATCGTCATGGCTTGCTGCGCATACTGATCGCAGCGATGATGGCGTTTGTTCTCGGCGCCTGCACGCCGCAGCGCACACCAACGCCGCCCCCGGCCACTCCGATCACCGCCCTGATGACGCCGACATCGGCGCCAGCGACGCCGACATCGGCGCCAGCGACGCCGACATCGGCGCCAGCGCCGACTGTCGCGCCGCGTACGGGCGACCGGGCAGGGTCGCCCCCGCTGGCGCCCGCCTCTTGGAGCGACTTGACCCGCTTTACGCAGGCGCTGCGCCCGTCCACGCAGGCTGACTTGATGGCAGCCCAGCCGCCCCTGCACTACCAGATTGAGATCCGCCTCGATCTTGAGCAGCGTCGAATCACAGGCCAGGAATGGATTCATTTTACGAACAACAGCCCAGGACCGCTGACGGAGCTCCCGCTGCGGCTCTATCCAAACCTGGGGTACAGCGAGCCCGTGCTCAGCATCAAGCGGCTGATGATCGCCGGCGCTGCCTCGCAGCCGCGCCTTCTAGCCGAGAATTCGGCGGCTGTGGCAACGCTGACGCAGCCGCTGGCGCCGGGGGCCAGCCTTGACCTCTACGTGGAATTCGAGGCGCGCCTGCCCAATGAAGGCGGAGGCAACTACAGCACCTTTGGCTATGCGGCCGGCGTGCTGGCCCTGGCGCAGTTCTACCCAACCGTGCCCCGAATTGGGTCTGCGGGGTGGGGTTTGGAAACGCCGCCCCTCTTTGGCGACATGACGACAGCCGATCCGGGGCTGTACGATGTGTGGGTCACCGCGCCGACTGGGATGATCCTGGTTGCGACCGGCATCACGGCGGCTGTCACGGACAACGCGGATGGCACGACCACGCGCTATTTCGTGGGCGGGCCGCAGCGCGAGTTCAACCTGGTGGGCAGCCGCGACTTCGAGGTCAAGAGCCGCCAGGTGGGCGACGTCACGATCAATTCCTACTACGCGCCAGGGCATGCGTCGGGTGGGCAAGCGGCCCTGGACTGGGCCAGCGAGGCGTTTGGCATCTACCAGGCAGCCTTTGGCGCTTACCCGTACACCGAACTGGACGTCGAGGCGACGCCGACCGACGCCGGGGGCGTGGAGTATCCGGGCCTGGTGGTGATCGCCGACCGCATGTACGACCAGGCGGGCGCGCGCGGCTCCTTTTTTGAGATTGCAGTCGTGCACGAGGTGGCGCATCAGTGGTGGTATAACCTGGTGGGCGATGACCAGGTGCGTGAGCCGTGGCTGGACGAGGCGCTGACGCAGTACGCGACGGTGCTCTACTATGACGCCCGTTATGGCGCGGATGGCCGCGCGGGCATTGTGAAGTCGTTCAACGACCGCTGGAACCGCGTCAAGAGCAGCAACGATCAGCCGATTGGGCTGCCGGTTGCCAGCTACGAGGGGGGCGCTTATGGCGCCATCGTTTACGGCAAAGGCCCGCTCTTCCTGCTGGCGTTGCGTGAGCAGCTCGGCGCTGACGTCTTCGCCCGGTTCCTCAAGGACTACAGCGCCGCCTATCGCTGGCGCACCGCCACCACCCAGGATTTTTGGGACGCAGCCGAAACATCGTGCGCATGCCAGCTCGATGACCTCTTCGCCCAGTGGGTGACGCCGCCCTGATCTGCGAGCAAACGCCTTGAATTAAAGTTCAGATTGGTATTACGGCCGCAGCGCGCTCGCCAACAGATCAATCTGCCCGATGTGGTGCGCGGCATGGAGCAGGTTCCGTAGAATGGCTCGGACTACGCTGTGCGCCTCGCCGCGAATGTAAACGATTTTGGCGAAATCTTCTTCTTGGAGCGATTCAAGCGCAGCAAACAGGACGCGCCAGCCGTCCTCCCAGCGCTGCATGATCTGGGCGCGGCTTTCGTCCGCTTCGTGCAGGAATTCGGCCGGGCGCTGGCGGGTCGGCTTTTCACCATCAGTCGTCAAGAAGTCAGTCCAGCGTGAGATGAAATTGCCGCTGATGTGTTTGACTAAGATCGCAAGGCTGTTGGTATGATTGTCCCCATCTTCCCTCAGATGCGCAAAGAAGTGCGCATCCGTGACCGTCGCCAACGCGGCATCGGCCATCTGCTTCTGCGCTTGATATTGCGCAATGGCCTCTTGCTTGAATCCCATCCACGAGCTGTCCATAACTTCAATCTCCTTGTGCTCTGGTGCAGCAACAGCCGCTATCGTTCGAGTTCGTCGAAATACGACCAGCCATCCAACTCCGGCGGCTGAATTCCCAGCTGCGTCAAGATTGTCATGACCTGCGCACGGTGCTCAGTCGCGTGGTTGATGGCCTGTGTCAGCAGGATCGTCTTTGGCACGTGACGGGGCGCGCCTTCCCAGGCAACTTCAACGGTGTCGTCGGCCTGGACCTTGCCGGCCCACTCGATCAGGCCGGCGCCCGAAGCGCGCAACGATTCCGCCATTTCTTGCAACGTCATGGGCGGGGCGTCTTGAGGGCGGCGAACTGACTGGCCCGTGCTGATGCGTGAAAAGTAAGAGCGCTCGGCTGTGGCGATGTGCTGCAATGTGTCTCGAATAGAGCCATAAGCGCCGGTCAAGGCGCTATCGAGCTGTTCGTCAGTCAACTGGGCGCATTGTTCGACAAGCCGAAGATTGGCCCAGCGATTGTGGCGAAATAGGGTCGTGAGTGTGTCGTTTGAATTCATGTGTCCTTGTTCCCATAGTCGTTGATTGAAAGCTGTTGGATAGCCTGGTTGGGCGCGCCATAACTGACGATCGCCACATCAAGATCAGCATGATAGAGCGTCAACTCTCGGTATTGCCCAATGCGGCGCCGATGTCGGCCGGGCAGTCAATCTGGCTGCCTGCCGATTGCCGGATCTGTCTCTCGACGCGGGCAAAGTAGTTGCGATAAATTGTTCCCGCGCCCGCGGCGATTGCGCAGGCTGGCCCTGGGTATGATCATGCTCATAGATGCCTACGCCCTGCTCAGGCGTGACGCTCGGCGACGCTATTTCGAGCAGGTTGAACTGCAATCGTCCCGTAGGGACGCCTTGACTTGAGACCGACGACGCCCCCTGCGCCCGTCGTCCCGTAGGGACGATTGAATGAGGGTACCCCGGCTCATCCCGGCGAGAGAGGAGTTCAACCGTCCCTACGGGACGGACGCAGATGGTGCGATCATGGATGGCCGGCTCAGGTCAGGTGTCCCTAGGGGACACGTCCCGAACCTCACGAATCGCAGCCTGCTCGGACGTCTCGCCCGGCTCCACGTCGCCGCCCGGAAGGTACACACCCAACCGCGTCTGCACCGTTGCGACCCGCCGCTGCCCATCGCGGATAACCAGGTCGCCGCCGGGGCGAAGGTGGCAGGATGCGGTCGGGTCCTCCACCCCGAAGGTCTTCACTATTGACCGTACTTTGTGTGCCGCGATCGTGGGGGACTCTCGCTCCTCAAACCCCACG
>NZ_UETR01000014.1:0-100960 GCF_900491745.1 Candidatus Amarolinea aalborgensis
CGCCGGAGGCGTGACCTACGGCGTGAGGCTTTTTTTCGTAGGTCCGGCCTCGTGGCCGGACGGCGCTGGACGCAGCAGAGCGTAATCTGTCGCAGAGAGCGTTGTCACGCCGGAGCCGTGACCTACGGCGTGACGTCTCTGCGTCTTGGCCTGAAATCCTGTTCCCATCAGGAGGGTTCATCATGCAGCAAGCGATTCTGACCGTGGATCTCGGCTTTGGCGATGCGGGCAAAGGCTCGATCGTGGATTACCTGGCGCGGCGCCACGACGCGCACACCGTGGTGCGCTACAACGGCGGCGCGCAGGCCGGACATCGCGTGGTGACGCCAGGCGCCGCGCCGCAGGAACACGTCTTTGCCCAGTTCGGCAGCGGCGCGCTGGCTGGCGCGGCGACCCATCTGTCGCGCTTCATGCTGCTCGACCCGCTGGCGATGCTGGTCGAAGCGCAGCATCTATGTGAACTGGGTGCGCCCGATCCGTTCGCCCACACCACGATTGACGCCGGCGCGCTGGTCATCACCCCGTTTCAGCGCGCCGCCAATCGGTTGAAAGAACTGGCGCGCGGACTTCGGCAAGCTCAGTCGAGCCGCGCTGGCCGCCACGGCAGCTGCGGCATGGGCATCGGCGAAACCCAGGCCGACTTCTTGTCTTTTGGCGAGCGCGTCTTGTTTGCCGGCGACCTGACCAAGCCCGCTGTGCTGCGCGAAAAGCTGGAATTCCTGCGCGCGGTCAACCTGGCCAAGGCGCCGGCCTTCCCATCGGATCTGGCCGGCAGCACGCTGATTGCGGCCGAATGGGAGATGCTGGCTGCCGCCGATTGGGCCGACTGGTTGCTGCCCGCCTACGCCGACTTCACGCGTCGCGCACAGGTCGTCCCCAGCGCCCATCTACACACGATTTTGCAACAACCTGGCGCGGTTATCTTCGAAGGCGCGCAGGGCGTGCTGCTGGACGAATGGCGCGGTTTCCACCCGCACACCACCTGGAGCACCACCACGTTGGCAAACGCCGATCGGCTGCTGGGCGAGGCCGGCTACGGCGGCCGCGTTGTGCGCCTGGGCATCACGCGCGCCTATGCCACGCGGCACGGCGCGGGGCCGCTGGTCAGCGAAGATGCTGGCCTGACGGCTGCGCTGCCCGACGCCGCGAACGGATTTGGCGCCTGGCAGCGCGACTTCCGCGTCGGCTGGCTTGACCTGGTCATGCTCCGCTACGCCCTGGATGTCGCCCGCCCGCTCGATGCCCTGGCGGTCACCTGCCTCGATCGGCTGATCGGACTGCCGGTGCTCCGGGTGTGCGATCATTACTGCGGCGGCGGCGCCCTCATCCAACGGCTGACCCCTGCGCCGGGCGGCCGCGATCTGGACTACCAGGCAGAGCTGACGCGGCTGCTCATGCGCTGCCAGCCCAGCCTGATTCCCGTGGATGGCGCACAAGCCTTACTCAGCCTGGTGCGCGCGGACTTGGGGATACCCATCAGCCTGGTTTCCTCCGGGCCAACCGCCGCGGATAAGCAAGGGATGGGAGAGATGTGGTAGATGGGCAAGCAGGCGAGATGCCTGCAGCCCACATTCATGATCGGTCAATTGGCGCACGCGCACTTTTGGGCTATAATCCGCCCCATGCCAACCAACGGACACAACGGAACGCGCATCATTTTTCTCTTCCTCGACGGCGTGGGCCTGGGCGCCGACGATCCATCCGTCAATCCGTTGGCGCGCGCCCACCTCCCCACCATCGCCGCGCTGTTGAACGGCGCGCCGCTCATCGCCTCCAGCGGCCAGGTGACGACCGCACACGCCTCCCTGACGCCGCTCGACGCCACGCTGGGCGTGCCCGGACGGCCGCAGAGCGCCACCGGCCAGGCTGTCCTGCTGACCGGCCGCAACGTGCCGCAAGAGGTGGGCGAACACTACGGGCCGCGGCCGCATCCCCCTGTGCGCACGATCGTGCAGGCTGGCACGCTGCTGAGCCAGGTGCGAGACGCGGGCAAACGCTTCATCTTCGTCAATGCCTATCCTCCCAACTATTTCGACGTGGTCAACCGCGGCAAACGCGTGCTGTCGGTGATGCCGCTGGCGGCGGTTTCGGCCGGGCAGACGCTCTTGACGCATACGGACCTGCTGGCGGGTCGTGGATTCTCGGCCGATTTTACCAACCAGGGCTGGCGCACGCACCTCGGCTTTGCGGATGCGCCGCTGCTGACGCCTGCGCAGGCCGGGCGCAACCTGGCCGCGCTGGGCCGAGTCTTCGATTTTGTCCTATTTGAGCATTGGCTGACCGATGTGCATGGGCATGGGCAGGAGATGGAAGCGGCTGTCGCCAATCTGGAGGCGTTCGATGGCTTCCTGGGCGGGCTCATCGAGGCGAGCGACCTGGCGCGCACGCTGATTGTAGTGACCAGCGATCATGGCAACGTCGAAGACCTGAGCGTGCGCCAGCACACCATGAACGCCGTGCCCGGCCTCTTCATCGGCGCCGGTCATGCCGCCATCGCTGCGCAGACGCACGACCTGACTGACGTGGCGCCGGCCCTGCGCCGCGCGCTGGCCCTGACGGCTTGATCTTTGCACTTTGACCTTTGCACTTCTGACCAACAGGTGGCTCTATGACAAACCAACTGAAAGTAGGCCTGCTTGTGGGCCGCGAACGTTCCTTTCCCGATGCCCTGATCGCCGAGATCAACCGGCGCGGCCAGGGGGTGACGGCTGAGTACGTCAGCGTCGGCGGCGTGACGATGGACGATCTCCTGGGCTATCGCGTGCTCGTGGATCGTATCTCGCACGATGTACCGTTCTACCAGCCGCTGCTCAAGTACGCCGCCCTGCAAGGCGCCTATGTCATCAACAACCCCTTCTGGCGCATCGCCGACGACAAGTTCTTCGGCACAGCGTTGGCGCACCGCCTGGGCGTGGCTGTTCCCAAGACGGCCGTGCTCCCCAACCACAGCCACGGCTCAGACGTTTCTAGCGAGAGCCTGCGCAACTTGATCTACCCGCTGGATTGGGAACGGATGGTCAACTACGTCGGCCTGCCCGCGATTCTCAAGCCTCACTGGGGCGGCGGCTGGCGCCATGTCCACCTGGTGCATGACCTGGAAGAGCTGTGGCGCGCGTATGACAGCAGCGGCCGCCTGACCATGATCGTGCAGGAGTTCATCCAGTGGGATCAGTACATTCGCTGCCTGTGCATTGGCCAGGACAACATTTTGCCATTGCGCTGGGACCCGACCCGTCCGCATTACGAACGCTACGCCGGCAGCCACCAACCGCTGGCGCCAGCACTGCTTGCACGCGTGGTGGCTGATGCCCGCGCATTGAACCAAGCCCTGGGCTATGACATGAACACGGTCGAGTTTGCCGTGCGCGACGGCATCCCCTACGCGATTGATTTCATGAATTCCGCGCCCGATTTCGACATCACCTCGCTCACGGTGGTCTACTTCGATTGGGTGGTCAACGCCATGGCAGACCTGGTTATCGCCAAGGCGCTGGGGCCAATCGGCGGGGCGACCATGCGTTGGGACGCGCTCTTGCGCGGCGAAAACGGCGCCTGAGGCACCGTTAGCGGTTTGGGGGCGATACAGTCGGAGAACAGCCCGACCTGCCAGGCTGAATTAGGAGGAAGACATGTCCGTGCAAGCAGCCATTGACCGTTGGCACGAGCTGTTGGCGGCCGACCCCCTGGGAACATGGGAACAGGTGCAGGCCGCGATGGCGGCCGATCGGCTCTATTTCGGCGCACGACCGGTCTGCTCGGTGCTGCGGCCGCACTTCCTCTCGCCGCGAGCCTACAGCTACCTGGTGGAGGTATCGCGCATCGTGCGCGGCGCGCTGGGCAAGGCCTACGATTATCTGTTGGCGCACGATGCTTTGCGCGCGCGCCTGGGCGTCAGCCGTCAGGAAGACGCGCTGCTCGCGCTGGAGCCCACGCGCGGCCCCGGCGACTACAGCGGCCGCCTGGATGCCTTTTATCTGGCAGATACGCTGCCAGAAGCCGGCCAGTACCCCACGCTCAACTTCGTCGAATACAACGCCGAAAGCCCCGGCGGCCTGGCCTTTGGCGAATCGCTCAGCGCCATCTTCCGCGACCTGCCGCTCTACCACCACTTCACGCAGTACTACCAGGTTGAATCCTTTGTCCCCCGCCCGCGCATCCTGGCTGAACTGCTGGCTGGCTACCGCGCCTGGGGCGGCCTGGGTAAGCCGCGTATTGCCATCGTGGACTGGCGCGGGGTGCGCACCTACCGCGAGTTCGAGCTGTGCCAGGACTACTTCCGCAGCCAGGGGTACGACGTAGGCATCTTTGACCCGGACGAGTTGGAGCAACGTCCCGACGGCCGCCTGGCCGCGGGCGACTTCGCCATTGACCTGGTCTACAAGCGCGTGGTCACGCTGGAGCTGCTGGCAAAGTACGGCACGGACCATCCGCTGATGCATGCCGTCGGCCAGCGCACCGTCTGCATGGTCAATTCCTTCAATGCCGTGCTGCTCTTCAACAAGGGCCTCTTCGCTCTGCTCAGCGACAGCGCCTTTCCACTCGACCTCAACCCTATCGAACGCCTGGTGATTCGGCGGCATGTGCCCTGGACGCGGCTGCTGGTGGATGGCCGCACGGACGTGGACGGCCAGGCCGTGGATTCGCTCTCCTACGCCATCGCCAATCAGGACAACCTGGTCATCAAGCCGACGAATGACTACGGCGGGCGCGGCGTCATCCTGGGCTGGGAGTGCGACCCGGCTGCCTGGCGCGTCGCGCTGACGGCTGGCCTGCAAACGCCCTCAATCCTACAGCGCCGCGTGCCGATACCGCAGGCGCTCTTTCCGAGCATCAGCGACGGACAACTTGACCTCTCGCCGCGCCTGGTGGATGTGGACCCTTATGTCTGGGGCTGTGCGGAGGTTGAAGGCGGCGGCGTCCGCCTCAGCACCAGCTCGCTGCTCAACGTCAGCGCGGGCGGCGGATCGGCCGCGCCGCTGTTTGTCGTCGAGCCGGTGAGCCGCGCATAGACGCGTAGAAGTCGGGTTTCTGCGCGCAACCCGACTTCTTGGTAGAGTCAAAGACTGAGTTTGGGTGA
Organism: Candidatus Amarolinea aalborgensis; assembly: GCF_900491745.1. Lineage (NCBI taxonomy): Bacteria > Bacillati > Chloroflexota > Caldilineae > Caldilineales > Candidatus Amarolineaceae > Candidatus Amarolinea > Candidatus Amarolinea aalborgensis. The sequence continues at coordinate 5,078 of NZ_UETR01000014.1, forward strand.
GAAACCGGCTTCTTAGCAGGTCAATCCCCAGTGCGCGGACACCGTCATGATGTCAATCACATCAATCACGCCGAATGGCGCCGCCACGTCGTAGGTTGGATCGTACAGCCCAGCGTTGCGCCACCGACTGGCCACGGCCGTGATGTCGAGCGTGTCCACCTGACCATTGTGATTGAAGTCATAGCAGACGCCTGGCGTCGCCGTCGGCGTCGGGGTGTTGGTGGGTGTGGGGGTTCGCGTCGGGGTGTTGGTAGGTGTAGGCGTACGCGTGGGTGTACTCGTCGGCGTCGGCGTCCGCGTGGGCGTATTGGTTGGCGTAGCCGTAGGCGGCGCCGTGACTGTGAAGCAGGCCGAGAACTCAGAGGTATAGTTGCTCGGATTGGTGGCCGTGGCGGCAACGATCTGCCCTGGCGTGACCGCTACCGGCAGGCTCGCCGTGAAACTGGCATTGCCGCTGGCGTCCGTCGTTATGTTCTGCGCGCCCAAGTACGTGCGCCCTTCGCCATTGCCTGAGGCGTCGCAGCTGGTATCGGAGAAGAACTCCAGGCGAAATGCACTGCTGGCCGTGCTGTTGAGCGTGCCCTGAATCGTGGTCGTGCCGCCGCCGCTGGTCGCCGACGTCAATAGCGGGTAGTTCTGCAAGCTGTTCGGCCCAGTGTCGCCGTCGCCGGGGTCGTTGGGCGTCACGCCATCGTTGTTCAAGTCAATCCCCAAGCCCGCATTGCCGTAGATCGAGTTGCCCAAGATGTCTGATTCCGCGCTGGTGATAGCCGAGATGCCGTCCGCGCCGTTGTTGGCAATGATATTCGCTTCCCCGGTCGCGGTCCCGCCAATCGTGGCCGGCACAGCGTCCTGCAAGTAAACGCCATGTTGACTGTTGCCCAGCGCGGCGCCTGCCGTGTTGAGGCCAATGTAGTTGCCTTGCACGCGCACGCGCGGCGAGTACGTCCCCGCCACGCGTGAAAAGAACCAGAAGCCATGGATCGCATTGCCGGAAACCAGATTGCGCGCGGCCGGCGTTACGCCGCCGATCAGAACGCCCTGCGTATCCTGCACGTAAACCCCATAATTATTGGGCAGAGCCGCAGCGCCCGTTACGTCGGCGCCCACATAGTTGCCTTCAACCACCGTGCCGCTGGCGTTCTTGTGCGTGATGATGATGCCAAAGCTGTTGCCAGACACCAGGTTGCAGGCGCCCGTGCACGCGCCGCCCGGCGTCACGCCCGTCGTACCGCCAATGTGGGTCCCGGCCGCGCCGTAAACCTGAATTCCGTACGCGTTGGCAATCGCCGCCGTGCCGGCCGGGTTGGTGCCGATGTAATTGCCAATGATCTGGTTGTTCTGCGTCAAGCCGTTGAGATCATAGCCCACGTAAATGCCAGGGCCAGGGCCGCCCGCGCCATTGCCAGAGATGATGTTGCGCGCCGCCGCAGTCGTGCCGCCAATGGTGTTGTCGTGCGCGCCGCCGTTGATGTAGATGCCGTTGCCGGGATTGCCAATGGCCGCGGTGCCGGCGGCGTTCAAGCCAATGTAGTTGCCCAGCACCTGGTTGTTGGCGGCGGCGCTGCCGTAAATCACCACACCACCGTTGTTGCCGGAGATGATATTGCGAGATCCGGCGCTGGCGCCGCCGATCGTATTGTTGGCGCCCCCTTCGATCCAGACGCCCGTCGAATTCCCGAGCGCGGCATTGCCCGCGGCATTGGCGCCGATATAATTGCCCACCACGGTATTCCCACCGGCTCCTTCCAGGAAGATACCGCGGTTGTTGGCAGAGATGACGTTGCCCGCGCCGGCCGCCGTGCCGCCAATCGTGATGCCGGTCTCAGTGTTGTCCAGGTAGACGCCGTGCTTCGAGCTGGTAAACCCGGCCGTGCCCGCGGCATTCAGGCCGATGAAATTCCCCTGTACGCTGATGGATGTGCTGCTGTTGGTCAGGGCGACGCCGTGATTGTCGTTGCCAGAGATGATGTTGCGCGCGGCGGCCGTTGTGCCGCCCAGGGTGACATTGGTCGTGTTGAACAGCCACACGCCATAGCCAGCATTGCCCAGGTCATTCGTTCCGGCGGCATCCAGGCCAATGGTGTTGCCCTGGATCGTCGTACCCGCAGCCTGCGCATAAGCCACGACGATGCCGCGACCGCCGTTGGCGGAAATGACATTCCCGGTAATCGTCGTATTGCCGGCGCGTTCCACGTGTACGCCGTTGATGTAATTGCCCAGCCCTGCCGCCCCGGTTGTATCCACGCCGATGTAGTTGCCGCGCACAGTGTTGCCCGTCGCCGCGGTGCCGGTAATGAAGACGCCGGAGCCAATCGAGCCGGTGTCGCCATTGGCCGAGATAGTGTTGCGCGCGGCCGCGGCCGCGCCGCCGATCGTGTTGCCGGGCGCGCCGTCCACCAGGACGCCGTGCAAGGCATTGCGCCGCGCCGACACCCCGCTCAGGTTGAGGCCGATGATGTTGCTCTGCACGATGTTGCCGGTCGCGCCGCTGCCGCGCAAGGTCACGCCGTCCTTGTTGAGACCGGAGATCAAGTTACATTCGCCGCTGCACGCGCCGCCCAGGGTGACGCCCGTCGTGCCGCCAACCGTATTGTTGGCCGCATTTTCGATCAACACGCCATCGCCGGTGTTGCCCAGGTACGCGCTGCCGTTGATGTCGGCGCCGATGCGGTTGCCCTTGACGGTATTGCCAGTGGCACTGCTGCCGGAAATGTAAACGCCCTGCTGCAGGTTGCTGGAGATCAGGTTGCCCGTAGTTCCCCAGATGCCGCCCACGATGTTGTTGGGCGCATTGACGATGCGCACGCCGCTCAGGCTGTTGCCCAGCGCGCTGTTCCCGGCCTGATTGAGACCGATGGTGTTGAAGATCACCTGGTTGCCGCTGGATAAGGTGCCCGTGATGAGCACGCCGTTCTGATCGTTGCCCGAAATGATGTTGTAGATGCCAACGCCCGGCGTGGAGGCGCCAACCACGTTGCCCGACGCATTGAGAACGATGACGCCATCCAGGGTGTTGCCCAAATCCACGGCGCCCGTCACATCCAGGCCGATATAGTTGCCCGCAACCACGTTGCCGGTCACATTGGCCGCTGTGCCGTTCAGCCCCACACCATACTGCTGATTGCCAGAAATGATGTTGCGGCCGGCCGCATACGCGCCGCCCACGGTGTTGTTAGCCGCACCGTTGAGGATGACGACGCCGCTGAAGAGGTTGCCCAGGTCGGCCGTGCCGTTGACATCTACGCCGATATAGTTGCCCAACACGGTATTCCCGGTCGAACCGGCGCCATTGAAATTGATGCCGTCAATGTTGTTGCCGCTGATGACATTGCGCAGATTGCTGGCCGCGCCGCCGATGGTGTTATTGGCGGAATTGGTCGCATAGATGCCGGTGTTGTTGCCGGCTGCGGCTGTACCCGCGCTGTTGGCGCCGATGGTGTTGCCGGTGATGGTGTTGCCGTCACCCGTGTCCAGGAAGATGCCGCGGCCGGCAAAGCGGTTGACGATCAACCCCTTGACCGTGCTGCCGCCGGCCGTGATCCACAGGCCGTGGCAAGGGCTGGTGGTGCAGCTTGCGCCGCTCAGCTCGATCAGCGGCGTCCCTGCGAACCCCGGCTGCGTCGTGCCATCCACGATCACAGGGTCCGTGATGGTGGGCAGAATCGTCAGCGGCGCAATGGTCTTGACTCCCGCGCCCGCGATGTTGAACGCAATCGTGTCCAATCCGGCCGCGCCGTTGGCCTGACCGATGGCCCAGCGCAGCGAGCCAACCCCGCTGTCTGCGGTATTCGTCACGGTAAACGTCGCGGCCGGCGCATTTTCGCCATCCAGGAGCCCGGCTGCGGCCGGCCGCGCCGCGGGGAACAAGGCCACGCTGATCACCAGCAACAGCCAAAACACGGGCCATCGCCCGGAATTTTTCGTCATTGTCGCACCTCGCCTTCTCGTCATCAAAGCACTCGACATGACCCCATCTTACGCAGCCATCGTAAAACTTTCGTAAAGGAACGCTAGAGATTAGGGATCAGAGATCAGAGACCGGTCGTACGGCGAGCGTTGTGTCGGTGCAAGCTTCAGACTTCGCTTACGATGCGCGTGGTGCATCTTCCACACAAGTCCGGTCTCCAATCTCCAATCTCCGGTCTCGGATCTCCGGTCTCTGACCCAACAACCACCCCCACAGCGCGTAGGCTCCGTGCACCCGTGGATAGGCCAGCAAGGCCCACCAACCGGCGCTGAGCTGCGGCGCCTGGTAAGGCCATGGGATGCTGAGCAGCAGGGCGGCGAGCGCCAACCAACCCCAGGCGCGTCGCCTCAGCCGCGCCGTCCAGGCCCACCAGGCCGCGATGAGCAGCGCGGGCAGGATAAGCGTGTAGTGATAGCCCTCGCCCAGCGGTGCGTTCGCGATCGCCAGGGATAGCAGCAGCGCCAGGCTTAACACCTGTCCGGCGTGGTCAGCCTTTAGTCTACGCTGACCGTACGCGGTCAGGATGAAGGTTGCAAGCTGTACGGCCAGGGTCAACCCGGCAGCCAGCGCAGGCAGATGAGCCACCGGCGCGGGACTGAAGGGCGGCGCGTAGACCAGCAGATGGCCGAACAAGCTGGTGATGGTCTGATAGCCGGCGCTGTAACGATCGGTCATGGTGAAGAGCAGCGGCATCTGGTTCAGATAAGCGCGCCAGGGAGCAAGGCCGAAATAGGGCAGTGTGAGCAAGGCCACCGCGGCGGCCGCGGCCGCGCCCCAGAGCAGCACGCGCTGCCGCCGCGGCTCGACTGAGCTCGCCGAAGTCGCCAGCCACAGCAAGGGCCACAGCCAGATCAGCGCGGTCTTGAAAATCAGAAGGAAGCCCAGCATGGCCCCGCCGACGGCGTCAGTGGTGCGGCGGGGCGGATGCTGCGCCAACGCCCACAGCGCCAGGCACAGCCAGAGCAGCAACCAGAGATAGACCTGTCCCTGGCGCAAATTATCATGCACCGGGTCAGACAACAGACACAAGGGCGCGATCCACAGGCCGACGCGCGCCGGCCACCGCACAGCCCGCGCCAGCAGCATCAGGCTGGCGACCAGGAAGACCAGACTGAGCAGCAGCCAAATCAGCCGCGCGACCGGATAGGGCAGCCAGACCAGCGGCGCCAGCAGCAGACTGCCCGGCGGCGGCTGGTTCTTGAACACCTCACGCACACCGGGCGCGGTCAACGCCGCCACCTGCGGGCCGTACCACGCTTCGTCATAGGCCAGGGGCAACTGCGCCGGCGTGTAGACGGCGATGTGGCCGACGGTGTAATAGCCGGCAAAGCCGTTGGTGTGCAATTGCGCCAGCGGCACTAGGACCGCCCCCGCGTATCCAATCAGCGCCAGCAAAGCCAGGCCTGTCGCAAGGTGCGCCAACCAGCGGCGTTCTCGTTGATCGTGCATGCAGCAGCCCTTTCAGGAAGTTTTGGTGATTGCGGAGGTGCTTGATCGCATGGCCCAGGGCAGCGCCAACCATAGGACCACCAGCGGCGTCACGTGCGTCAGCAGACGGTCAATCGAATTGAGGACGTGCTGCCAGTAGGGCTGGTAGTCCGAAAAGACAAACCCCAGGCTAACCAGGGCGATGTAGACGGCGGGCATGAGCAGCCACAGATCGGGCCAGGCCAGCCGACGCGCCGCGCCAGGCGCCTGTCCACGCGGCCAGATGGCCCGTCCCAACAGCAGCAGCGCGGCCAGCGGCCAGGCGTAGCTCACGCGCGCGCCGGCCAGCGCGGTCGCCGCCAGGCGCAGGATCGTCGGCAGCCGATTGGCATTGGCCTGCCACGCGGCCCAGGTCACGGGGACAAAGGCGTTGTTGGGCGCGGGATGGCCGCGCAGGAAAAGCTGCCACGGCGCGTTGATGACCAGCACAGCCAACAAGAGCGCGCCCAACGTCAGCCCTACGCGGCGATCTCCTGGCCGCGTCAACTTGACGATCAGAAGAGTCGAAACCAGCGCCAGCCACAGCAGCAGCCCCTCGTTTTTTGTCCACGGCAGCAGCCCGGCCGCCAGCGCGGCCACCCACAGCGCGCCGGCCCCTTCGCCTTGCAGCCAGGCCGCCAGGTAGAGCCCGGCCGCGGCGGCGAAGAGCGCCAGCGGCGCATCGCTGAGCACCGCGCCGGTCCAGGTTGCCAGGTTGGGCAGCATGGCGATGGCCGTCACGGTCGCCAGGACGATCAGACGCGAGGCGCCTCGCCGCTGCAAGGCCGCGGCGCAGAGGCCGAGGAGGGCAAGGTAATGAAGCACCGACAGCACACCCACCAGGCGGTCATCGGCCGCGCCCAGCCAGCCGTAGATCCAGGCCTGGTTCAGCGGGGCCAGCAGCGGGTAGTCCAGCAGGGTCACGGCGCGGGAGGGGTCGGCATACACCGCGGGCGACACGCCCCCATCCAGGAAAATAATGCGTGACTTCATGCCCCACGTGACCCAGCTGTCCCAGATGCGCAAGGGAGCGCCGCAGGCGGCCAGAGTGACTGAGGCGATCTGAAAGGCGAGCAAGGCCACAAGAAAAGCCGCGACGACGTGCGTCCACTGCAAGCGCCGCGGGGGGCGCGGGGGCGATTCCTGGCCGCGTGGGTGCTGCGTGTCAGGGAGTTCAAGGCGCCGGCGCAACCGCGCCCATCCCCGCCAGGTCAGAATGACGAGCGCCAAGAGTGTCAGCGCCTGCATTTGATTTTGAAGCGTCAAACCCAGGCGGTCGAGCGACCACATGGCGAGCGAGATCGCGCCGCTGCCGAGCGTCCAGGCCAGGGCCAGCATCTCCAGGCCGGTCGGACGATAGCCCAACCAGACCGCAACCTGCATAACGCCAAATCCAGTGAGCCAAATGACGACCAGGGCCAGCGGCAGCGCGGCGAGGTAAGGAATGTGTGTCCCCGACCGGTTGGCAGGCCGGGCTAATGGGCTTGGCGGGTCGGCCTCAACCGAGAGCAGGTAGCCCTGATCCCAGGACGCCAATTTGCGACCCCATGACAGATCGAGCGCCGGCGCGCCGGGCGGCTGAAAGACCAGGATGTGCGTTACCTGGCGCTCACGCGCGACGGTTTGCACGGCCGGCGCGGTCAGCGGGGCGGAAATCCACCAGCGTGACTCCCAGGAGCCGTCCGCGGGCGCCGGCGCCAGCCACCAGACGCTGCGCGGCGCCAGGAAGTAGAGCGCGCGGTGGAAAAACGTGTATTCGAGGCGGCGGACGTCGCGACCGCGGGTGACCAACAACACGGAGGCGTCGCGTGGCAGCGCGGCATCGGCATCTCGCAACAGGTCATAGGGTACATCGCCGAGCAGGATGCGATACTGGGCGTCCGGTTGATTCCAGAAGCGCAGCAGCGGGAAGACAGGGCGCACCAGCAGCCTGAATTGCGCCGGCTGATTGAACAGGCCGCTGAGCAGGACGAGCGCCAGGGCCAGGCCAGACCAGGTTGCGAGCCGCCTGGGCTTGACGCGCGCCAGAAATCGCGCCAGCGGCTTCATGGCTGCACCCAGTAGATGTCAAGCGCGCCGTAGGTGGCATCCTCGATGGACGCGGCCAAGCGGCCGTTGTGCTGCGCCAACCAGGCGGTCAGGGCGGCCTCCTGGTCACGATGGTGCGTGAAGTAGTCGCGCAGATGCGCGTCGAGCAGGATGACATCAGGCGCCACGCGGCTAAGCGCCGCGTCGAACGTGAGCGGCGGTGAGGTGTAAGCCGGATCGGTCCACAAGATGGGTACGGCAAACGAACGGTAATCGTAGTCTTCCAGGCCCAACCAGTAGTTGTGCAGACCGAGAACTTGTGAGCCGGGGGGCAGCCAACGGCGCACCTGCTGGATGAAGGCGGGATAGGGCGTTGTCCCGGCCGCGGCGGTTTCGAGCGCGGCCAGCCGCGTGACACCTTCGAACACGGCGGCGAGCAGCAGCGCCGCCAGCAGCCACCGCATGGCCCGCAGGCCCGGCCGTGCCCTCGTCAGCCGATCCCACAAGGTTACGCCGCCCCAGGCGAGCGCCAGGCACCAGACCGGCGTGAAGAGCACCAGGTAGTTGGACAGCTTGAGGAAGATCAGCAGCGCCATCAGCGCGGGCAAGAGCACGGTGGGCAGCAGCAGCGCGCGCGCCGCGGCGTCATGCCGGGCGCGCCGCGTCAAAACCAAAACGACCATTGGCAGGCCAAGCAGGTGCACCCACGCGCCGACGCGCGCCAGGCGAGGGAGTAGATCATCTGGCAGCCAGAGCGCGTAGCGCAGCGGCTCCTGGCGCAGATTGGTGAGGTACCACTGCCAGTCGAACAGTTGAAATCGCTCGCCGTAAAAACTGGTCTGCCCACGCCAGGCAGGTAGATCGGTGAACACATACGGCAGGTAAAGCAGCCAGGGAATGAGGAAGCCGGCCAGCAGCCCCGCAGCGGCGACCCTGTGTGGTCGCCCCTGCCGACCGGGCAACGGCAGCCAGAAAGCCAGAATCACCAGCGCCGGCAGCCAAAACGCGCCGTAGAGATGGCCCAGGCTGGCGAGGGCGGTCAGCGCGCCGGCGAGCAGATAGCCGAAGACCGCGCGACGCCCCACGGCTGGCCGCTTGACTGCCGTGCGCCAGAAGACATACCAGGCGGCCAGGCCAAAAACCGGCACGGTCATGTCATAGCGGGCGATGCGCGCCGTATCCAGGAGCGGAATGCCGGTGACGCGAAAGGGGCCAGCGCCGTTGAGCCGCAGGAACAAGAGGAACAGGAGCGCCAGCAGATCCACACGGCGATTGCGAAAGAGGGCTTGCGCCATCGTCGCGGTCAGCGCCAGCGTCAGCAGGCCCAGAGCCACCGGCTCCAGGCGGGTTTGCAGCAGGCCGATGCCGGCCGTGCGGTAGATGGCGGCGAGCAGGAGCGGGTGCAGCGGCAGGTAGCCGTAGTAACGCCGATCCATGTCGTAAAGCCCGGCAAACAGGTCGCTGCCAAAAACGCCGGATGTGGCCAGCTTCCAGCCAGTGGAGGCCTGCCAGGGTTCATCCTCGTACACGGGCGGCACCACGGTCAGATGGCGTAGTGAAATCAGCCAGAAAGCGAGCAGGAGAACAACCAGGGCGGCTCGCCTGATCCCTGGGGAAGTGGCCGCGGTCATGCGGCCTCGTGGGGCCGGGAGCCCGATCTGCGCAGATGCAAGGATTGGTAGATGGCAAGGGCCTGGCGTCCCACCGCAGGAACGCTCAAGTGGGCCCCGAAGAACTCGCGCACGGCCGCGATCTGCGGCGCCAACGGCTGCTGCGCGCATGCGACCAGGGCTGCGGCAAAGGCGTGGGCATCGCCGGGCGGCCAGAGGGCGCCCAGCGCGCCGTTGGCGGTCAGCACACGGAATGAAGGAATGTCGGTCACGATGGGTACGGCGCCGCAGGCCAGGGCATCCAACAGTGCGTAGCCGGTGCTCTCATGATGACTGCCCTGCACGAAAAAGTCGGCGCTGTTGAAGTGCGCCTCGATGTCAGCGCGCGGTAGGGCGCCGAGGAGCTTGACCGCGCCGGCAAGGGCCGGGCGCTGAGCCAGGCAAGCCTGCACTTCTGGCAGCAGGTCGGCAAAACGAAAGGCCATGTAGAGGCGTGCGGCGGGCAGCTGCGCCAGCGCAAGCTCGAAACCGTGCAGGATGGTCAACGGATCTTTGTTGGCGTCCAGGTTGCCGGCCCAGAAGAGAATAGGGTCGCCTGCCATGCCGGTTATCGCGCGAGCTGCGGCCCGCGGCTGGGTGTGAAAATCGCTCGTGCCTTCCATAATCTGAAAAATGGGCTGGCCGGGTCGAATCATGCCGGCCGCCTGCCAGGGCTGCGCCAGGGCGAACGCCGTAAAGAGGAATCCATCACACGAGCGCAGCGCCAGGCGCTGAGCCGCGCCGCGGAGGCCCGTCCACGGCCGTTCGGCGTGGTGCTGAACGACCACGGCGCAGGCGCGCGGTAAGCGTTGGCGCAAGGCCCAGGTTTGCAGGGGAAACAACAGGCCATTGATATGGACAACATCCGGCCGCGCCTCTGTCACGGCGTCGTGCAAACGGCGCGGGGTCTGCCAGGCGCGCGGGTGAGGGCCGAGACCATCATTGACGAAGCGATAGGTCACGCCCTGGCGCTGCCGTTGCGCGTCCAGCGTGAATGCCTGTACCACCGTGACCTGCGCGCCCGCCCGCGCCAGTCCGTCCGCCCAACTGACCAGGCTGAAATAGCGATCGAGCAGCGCGTCCGGGTCTTTCAAGTCAGGCGCGCAGGCGTAGTTCACGATGGCGATGTGAGTCACAACCGCAGGCCAGGCACGTTTACGATTCCGAAGGTCGCTTCTCGGTCCGGTACAGGTTCTGCCATTCGATCAGCGTTTTCGCCGTCCTCAGGCCTTCCTGCAGCGCTCGCAGAACATCCACATCTTCAATTTTGTAAACTTCTGGCAAGACGCTCGCTGCCTGGAAGCCAAATTTCAACTCCAGACCCACAGCAATACCCGCCAACAACCCCTGGCGCAGGCCAATGGTTTCGCCCTGCTGAATGCCCTGCTGAATGCCTTCCTGTCTGCCAGTTTCGAAACCGCGTTTGATGGCAATACGTTCAATACTGGTAACATACGTCATATGCTGCGCCTCCTCAATTTCCGTCACCGCGCGCCAAATCTCATTCTCAACCGCTTGTGGCAAGACCAGGACCCAGTCAATGAAACGAAACAGGTTCAGCACGTCGTCGCGTTCATACCCTCGCTCGTATAAACGCCGAATCAACATGAGCTTCCAAAGCTTGCGTTGCCCCTCATCACGGCGAGTTTCCTGTGCTTTTAGATGCGCCATCACAACCGTCGCAAACGGGTTATCGAGAGCAGTCAATTCATCCCAACGTGCGCCGTAATCGTGCAATTTGACCGTGGGGAAGCGAAAACTGATCTCACAGCCCCACAAATTGTACCCGTAATGTCCGGGCCGCCATGCGGGCTGTGTATCGGCCAGAACAACCAGGCTCACTACTTTGTGCTGATAACGATCAAACAGGCGGTAGTGGTATACGAAGATGCGCTCATCAAATGCCTGTTCCACCTGGCCTTGAACTTCGACGTGGATGAGCACCCACGTTTCTTCACCGTTCAGCAACCAGACGCGAGCAAGCTTGTCGCCATAACGCCGCCCCAAGGAAGATTCACGGACTACTTTCTGCAGTTCCTTGTCCAGGAACTCATAACCGCGCGGCCAATCAATATCGGCATGGGCGGTCGGAAAGAAGAATTCCATAAACTGCTCGAAGTAAATCTCGAGGACTTCTTTCCATGGGCTGTCGTAATCGCTGCGTTCCTGGATCTCTTCCATGCGTATCTCGCTGTTGTTTGAGATAATGCGCGCGCCAGTATTTTACGTCAAACGGGGGCGCTGTCAATTGTCTCTGCGATTTGACCAAGCAAGATAGACTCAAAATCCCGATGTCTCTGGCCGCTGATAACGAATGCGCCTTTGCACGGCTTCCAGTTCGAAAGGCCAGCGGTAGACGCGCAGGTTGTAGCGCCAACCACTCAGGGCCTTGAGAATCGGACGCCAAAGCGGGCTGTGCAGACGACGGTCGGTGGTCGTTGGATAATACGCATTGAGCACCGTCTCGAAGTTACGCATCAACTCGCGTTCGCTGCGCTTGAACCACGGCGTATCCGCGCTGCGGCGCAGCTGCACACGCACCCATTTGGGATCGGCCCACTCGTCCAGGGTCTGTGGGAAGGCGAAACCCGACGCTTCGGCCGCCAACCACATCTCGCCGGCCAACGGCACGGGGTCGTAGCGATACATGATGATCTCCACGGCCGGGTTGATCTCTTTGACCTTGCGGATGAACTCGATGCCGCGCTCGATGTCCTTGTGCGGATCGGGCGGATTGCCCAGGATAAAGCTGAACTCGGGCACGATATCGTATTGGCGCGCGCGCGCGGCCAGCGCCAGCGTCTTGTCGGCCGTCAGGGTGCCGCCCTTGTTCATCTTCCTGAGCGTTTCATCGTCCGCGCTCTCGGCGCCCATGAAGACCATCTTCAGACCGCTGTCACGCATCAATTTCCAGGTGCGGTCGCTGTATTTGAGCATGGTATCAATACGCCCTTCGCCCCACCAGGCCAGCAGCAGGTCGCGGCGCAGCAGGTCTTCGGCATAGGCGGCCACCCGTTTCTCGCTGGTGAAGAAGTTGTTGTCATGAAACTCTAGCGCGTTGATATGCCAGTTGTCCACAAAATACTGTGTCAACTCGCCCAGGCGTTCGGCGCTCTCTGGCAGCCACTTGCCCTCCGCCAGGTTGACCACGGCGCAGAAGTTGCAGAAGAACGGGCAGCCAAAACTGCTGTGATGGCTCAACGTGCGCGTGCCCAGGTGCGTGCGGTTGACGTAGCGATCCACCGGCACCTTGTGGTAAGGATACCAGGGCAGGTCGTTCGGGTGGTGCGGCTGCCGCGGCAGGGTGTGAATCACCTGGCCGTCGCGCGCAAAGGCCAGCCCGGCCACGGTCGCCGGATCGCCGCCTTGCTCCAGCGTGTCGAGAAGCGCCGGCAGCGTATCCTCGCCCGCGCTGAGCACCACGTAGTCAATGGCCGGATCATTGGCGCAGGTATTTGGGTGGTTGGTAGGAAAATAGCCCCCCACGATGATGGTCAGATTCGGGCAGGCGGCCTTGATGCGCCTGATGTCTGGCGCCGCCCGCTGCAACTGCGGGCCGGGCATAATGGTCACGCCCAGGTAGCGCACGCCGTCACGGCGCACACGGTCAATGATTTCACCTGCGCGATCACGCTCCTGGTCCAAATTGCCGTCAATGATCTCATACGGATAGCGCCCTTCCAACAGCGTGCCCAATTGCAGCAGCGAATGAGGCAGGCGATGATAGCCCGGCTTGGCGACTTGCGGGTTGTAAAGCAGGATCAGCGGTGTATCAGTTGTCATGTCGTGTTCCCTCATGTTCTTTTCTAAGCGCACGGCGTTCGCGCCAGCCCCACAAGTAGGCCAGACCGTCTGTCCACGGCATGGCGCGCAGACTGCGAAAAACGGCCGGCCAGGTAGACGGTGCGGCCGCGTGCAGCCGTTGATACCTGGCCGCGCTCATGTCCCAAAAGGCCTCCGCCTCGCCAGGCAGGCCGTAGGCCGCAGCGGTGTAGCGCCGCATGCGCTGCGTACGCGCCGTGCTATACGCCTGCGAAGCGTGCGCGGCGATGGCGGCGGCCTGCTGTTGTGCCTGCACGCTGCTTGTGCTGCAAACCACGTTCGTCAGGCTCGCTCCCAGCGGCACTTGCAAAGCCATCGCACGCACACGCGGCGCGCCAGGCCACTGTGCCAGCGCCGCGGCCAGTGCATGCGCCACCTTCCAATGCTCTGGGTGAAAATCCACTCGCGACGGCGCATAAATCACGTCTGGCTGCACCCCTTCCAGGGCTGCCAGCAGGCGCGACGCCAAGGTTTCGATCTCCCATGCCCACTCCGGCAATCCCAGCCATTGCCAGTCGCTGACGCCCAAGACCGCCGCGCAGGCCGCGGCTTCTGCCTGGCGTCGTGCGGCCATCGCATCCGGCGCTAATCCCAGCGCGCGCGAGCCGCGGCCGTCAGTGACATATAGAAGCGTGACCGCATCGCCGGCTGTCAGGTGACGCAGCAAAGCGCCTCCGCAGCCGCACGCCTCATCATCAGGATGGGGCGCAATCACCAACACGCGCTGCCCGCCGGGCGTTGACCAGGGTTTCACGGGATCTCCAGTCGTTCGGATCGCGTGCCTGACCACGCCGGCCAGCCAGAATCCGAGCCGCCACCCCGTTTCGACAAATGCCGCCAGCCGGCGCTTGAGCCAACGCAAGGCTTGATGAAGCATCAGATCACGTCGAAATCGCTGCCGGTCAGATACCACTGCGCAGGGTCGCGCAGGGCGTCCAGGTCGAGCGGCTGCGCCAACGGCCGCGCTTTGACGGTAAACGCGCCCAAGGCTGGCCGGAAACCGACCTGCGTCAGGCTGTGATGGAGCGGAGTCGCTGGCACAGCCAGGGTGGCAACCTTCTCCGCGCCCAGGTCATACAGCAGATGCAGCGCGTGCGCCAGCAGCGCCTGCCGGGCCGGCTCGTCTGCCGCCGCGGTGAACAGGTCAGCCAGAAAGCCGGTCGTGCGTCCCGCCTCGCTGTGCAGCCGGTAGGCCGCATAGCCCACCGGCTCCTCGCCGCGATAGGCCAACAGCAGATGATAGCGCCAGCGGCGCTCATCGGCCGGCGCGGACAAGAAGCGCCAGTTCACCCAGCGCCGATCACGCTGCACGCAGTATCCCTGGCGGGGATGCGCGGTCTGCCACAGAAGATCAAAGCGCGCATCGGCCTCTGTCACGGGCTGCACCACGATGCCGTGCGCGCTCGGCACGCGCCAGCGGCGCTGCCACACGCGGCTGACGATAGCCGCACGCGCCAGGAACGGCAGGTGCAGGCGGCGGGCCGCTAAGGCTTCTGGGCGCAGGGGATAGATCAGCCACGCCAGGGGCAGCAGCGGCTGCCAGCCCAGGTAATCAGCGCGCGATCCCCAGCGCTCGTTGGGCAGCCCAATCGTGAACGGCAGCCCGGCCTGGCTCCAGGTTGCGTACACCTGCGGCGCGTACGCGGTGAGCAGCCCGCGCCGGCGTTGATCGGGCGCGGTCATCAGATCCGCGCCGGTCATCAGGATTGCGGGGGCGTCCGGCGTCTGATACGGCGTCGGGACGCTGGCGTAGTGGAAGATCGGCCTGTCCTGCTCCCACGCCACCCAGACATTGGGCGTCGGTGACGGCAGGCCGCCCAGTTTCCAACGGTAGAGCGGCTCGGACATCGTGTGGCCGTAGGCCGCGGCAAACAGGGCCACCAACGCCGCTTCATCGCCGGGCTGCGCCGGGCGCAAGGCCGGCAAGTCATCGGCGCCGGACGCCGGTGTGCGCATCGGCGCCATAGTTGAGGTCACGCTCACCCAATCACCTCGCGGTAAATCGCCTCGAACGCCGCGGCTGTCCAGTCGGCGTCGAAAGTCTGCGCCCAGGTCTGCGCGGCGCGGCCGCGCCGCGCACGCTGATCAGGATCGCGCAGCAGCGTCAAGATGCCTGCCGCCAAGCCAGCCGCGTCTCCAACCGGCGCGGCCCACGCGGCCTGCGGCGCCAACTCGGCCACCAATCCCACGGCTGTGCCGACGGTCGGCGCGCCCGCGGCCGCGGCTTCGCACACGGCCACACCCTGGCTCTCGTGCCGCGACGATTGCACGTACAAATGCGCCTGGCGAAAGTAGGGCGCCAGCACATCCGCCGGCTGCACGCCGTGAAACGTGACATGGGCAGCCAGATCAAGATCGCGCGCGAACGACGACATTGCGCCGCCCAGGGTGTCTTCGCCAAACCAGTCGAGATGCACAGACTTCTCGTGATCCGCCACCAGGCGCAGCGCGTGCAGCAGCGTGGACTGGTCTTTGACGCGGTTGATGCTGGCCGCATGCAGCAGCCGCCAGGGCGGGCCTGGCTGCCGCTCAGCCTCCGCCCGATCGCCGCGATAAAAGGCTGCATCAACGCCCAGCGGAATCCAGCGCGCGTCAGGTCGGGTTGGCAGTACGGGCGTCAAGACATAGCGGCTGCCGCCCGTAATCACCTGCGCGCCGTGCAACGCCAGCCTGACCTGCTGGCGATGCCGCCAGGAGGCCGCGCCGCCATAGCCGATCTCCGGCAGCCAGACCAACTCGCCGCCGCCGATGCTGGCAACCACCGGCAGGCGTCGCCAACGACCAACGCCCAGGGCCAGCGTACTCGCGGCGCCCAGCCAAAACGCATGCAGGACATCGGCGCCGCCGTAGGCGTCGAGGGCAGCCAGGGTTTGGCGCAGACGCTGCCAATAGCCAAATCCCGGCAGACGGGACTGCCCGCGCCCCAGGTTGACGACCTGCGCGCCCAGCAAGGCATAGGTAGAAGGCGCCGGCTCCTGCTCCAGGGCAACGACGAAGACCGAATGGCGGCGGGCCAGCCGCTCGATCAACGCCAGCAGCGCAGGAATCACGCGCTCGCGGCCGCTGCGATCCACGCCGCCGGGCACGATCAGGGCAATCCTCATAGCGCCTGGTTGGGCCGGGCTGGGGTGAGCCGGTAGGCTGTGAGGATTTCGTTGACCAGATCCTGCTGCCTGAACACCTCGCACTGAAAACCGGCTTTGTGCAGACCCGCCAACAGCGCCTGGCCGTCGCCATCTGATGACAGGATCAACAGCGCCTGGCCCGCCGGCTTGAGCTGCGCGGCCAGGCCGGCCGTGAAACGCTCGAACACGTCCTCGCCGCGCCAGGCGTGATCGAGCGGTCGTTGCGGCCGGCCGCGATAGAACGGCGGGTTGAAGACAATCAGATCGAACTGCTTATCCGCCACCGGCGCGAACAGATCCCCCTGACGCACTTCGATCAGATCCTCCAGGTGATTCAGCAGGGCGTTGATCCGCGTGCAGCGCGCCGCTTCCGGGTTGATGTCTACCGCGACCACACGCGCGCCGCGGTGTGCGGCAAAGACTGCGCCCACGCCCGAACCCGCGCCCAGATCGAGGACATCCGCGCCTGGGCGCAGCGGCAGGGCAACTACGGTGCGGGCCAGGAAGACTCCCGTGCGCAGCAGCACCGGGTTGAAGACCTCCGGCAGCACCACGAGCGGCACACCGTCAATCTGTTCCAACACCAAACGATTGTGGCGCCGGCTCAGTACGCGGTAGCGCAGGGTCAACCACGCGCGCGCCACCCTGGCCGCCAGGAGACGGCTGGTTTTTGCCAACCTCACGACAACCTCTCCGGCGGCCACAGCCAGCGGCTGAGAACCTGCTCCAGCGGCAGGGCATACACATCGCGCTGGCAGCGCCACTGCGCCAGTTTCTGGAATGGGCGCTTCCACGGCGTGGGATGATCCCAGGCCAGCTGCGCGTAGAATTTGAATCGCTCCACCTGCTGGTAGCGCTGCGGGGTAACCCACGGCCCGGCCGAGCCAATGAAATCGAAATTGGCCCATTCGTCCAACGTGCGGGGCAGTTGGTAGCCGTTGCGCACCGCTTCCTCCGTGATGGGTGAACCAGGGTAGGGCTTGAAGAAGAAAACCGGCGTCTCGAAGTCAGGGCTGAGGCGGCGCAGCCGTTTGATGACATCGAGCGATGCCTGGACGCTCTCATCCGTTTCGTTGGGAAAACCGACGATAAACGGAAAAATCACGCGAATGCCGTGGCGCAGGCATTTCTCAGCGCTGATGAACACCTGTTCCAGTTGGATATCCTTGCGAATCCAATCCATCATAGCCTGCGAACCCGACTCCACGCCGATGATGACGCGGCGGAGGCCCGACTGCTTGCAGCGCGCCAGCACGGCATCCGGCAGGCGGTCGCCTTGATCCGCGCGCATCGTGCCAGCCCACGTGATAGGCAGCCGCCTGCGGATGAACTCTTCAACAATGGCTTCGACGCGCTCGGTGCGTGTGAAGAACGTTTCGTCCTGCAGCGACAGGTCGTCGAAACGATAGCGCTGCCAGAGCGCATCCACTTCCTCGGCCACCCGCAGCGGCTCGAATCCGACCCACTTGCGCTTGTAGACAAATGGGTCGGCGCAGAACGCGCAGCGAAAATTGCAGCCCTGCGAGGAAATGTAGTCGAGTTGGCGCTTACCCTTGAGCTGGTAGTAGCGCTCGACCGGCAGCAGAGCGTAATTGTGCGTCCGAAAGGTGTTGATGTTGCGCAGGGGGCGCGGCGGGTTAACGCAGATTTCGCCTGCAGCCGTGCGATAGGTGCAGCCCAGACAACCATCCAGGCTCTCACGCCGGGCCAGGCGCAAGACGATCTCGCCCAACGTCTCCTCGCCCTGCGCCTGCACGGTGATGTCCACCGATGCTTCTGCCAGGCACTCGGCAGCGAATAGCGATGGATGCCAACCGCCCCAAATCACCGGCAGGTCGGCGCGGCGCGCTTTGGCTGCCCGCGAGATGCGAATCGCGTCACGGATGGGCGCGCCGGTGAGCACGCTGATGCCCAGGCAAAGCGCATCATCCACGTGGGCAAGCACCGCGGCGACCGGGTCGGCTTCCAGGCGGCCATCAATGATCACCACCTCATAGTGCACCGGATCCAGATCAGAGCCAACAGCCAGCAGGCCGAGGGGCATGGTGAAAAAGACGGCTTGTGGATTGTAGAGAACGATTTTGTGGCGGTGTGACAGGCTCATGATTCACGCAAAGAGAGTGTGCAAACGCACTTGCGGCAGATGGCGTCGCGCTCCATGTCCAGCCCTGCGCGCCAGGCCAACGTCGTCGGGGAATTGAGCAGGCTGGTCAGGCTGGGCGCCTGGTAGATGTTGCCCAGGGGCGGCTGGAAGAAGCAGGGACGCACCGCGCCGTCTGCTTCGATGACGGCGGAGACCCAGGGCGCGTTGCACGATACCCGCGGAAAATCAGCCTGGCCGAGCAGGGCGGTGTAGTAGTGCAGAATACGCCGGCGCAGCTTTGCCTGTGATTCCGCAATATAACCGGAGGCAAAATCGGCCGCAAATTCTGTTTCCAGCGCGTCCAGCTCCTGGGCCAGCAACGGCAAATCCTCAGCCGCCAGCGCAACCTGCACGACGCGCGCATCATCCCAGCCCAACGGCCGGTTGAAGGCGTCGGTGCTGACATCAGCAGCCAGGAAACTGATGCGGTCCAGGCCCAGCTCGTGCGCTGCGGCCACCACCGCGCGCATCTGACGATAGTTGGCGCGCTGCACGGTGCAGCGGCCAGTGACCGTCACACGGGCATCGGCCGCCTTGACGGCCGCCACCCCTGCGGCCAGTTTTTCATAGGCGCGGGGAATGTTGCGAATCTCATTGTGAACGGCGGCCGGCCCATCCAAACTCACAACCACATCGTCACAGTAGGCAACCACCTGCGCCGCATGGCGCGCCAGCAGCAGGCCGGTCGTCAGCAGCGTGATGCCAATGCCGGCGCGCTGCAGATGGGCGCACAAGTCCCACAAGTGCGAGTGCATCAGTGCTTCGCCGCCGCTCAGCACCACCCGGCGTACACCCAACTGCTGCCACTCGTCCAGCCAGCGCGCCACATCGGCTGCGGCCAGCTCATCGCGCGTGGTCGCGCGCCAGATGTCACACATCAAGCAGCGGCAGTTGCAGTGGCTGTGCGGAAACAAAATCAGAATCGGCAGCCGCGTGATCGGATCCACGCGCGGCAGCGGCGCTAGATTCGCTTGGCCTGAAGTAGGCGTCGGTTTAGGCTGTAGAGTCGTCATATCACTCGTCTATTACCCAACAGAGGTTTTCATCGAGCTTGAATCTCATGCGGCAGCCTCAAGAGGTATCGCCACGTATCGCTCGCGTGACATCTCAGCTCCATAGGCAATGGCAGCATAAATATCCTGTACACTAAGCTGTGGATACTCAGTTAAGAGGTCTTCAATCGTCGCCCCATTCGCCAGGAAATCGAGAATAAGTGAAACCCAGATGCGCGTACCACGAATGCAAGGCTTGCCAAAACAAACGCTGGGATCAACTGAAATTCGGGTCATTAGTGAGTTCATACTTTTGCTCTCATAAACTCGATCAAATAATGATCCGCCAACCAGGGCAGGGGCCAGGCGGTCTCCAGGCGACGCTCAACGCGGTTCAGCCAGGCTAATACGCGGGGATGGCGGGCCGCCCAGGGTTCGACATACGACGGCGGCAGCAGTGCGCCAATCGCGCGGACGCGCTGCAGGGTAAAAGCGGGTGCGAACGCACGACGTACGGCCCCGATAGACGGGTAGCGAATCGTCAGTCCGCGCCAGACGACGCCATCACGACGCAAACGCCTGAACGCTTTTTTCGGCTGTCCCCGGCGCAGGTACCAGACCCATTCCCAGGGCGCCAACGGCCCCATGAGGCACATCAGCGCCCGCCCGCCTGGTTTGAGCAGCCTCGCCAGCGCCTGCGCCGCGCCGGCCAGGTCGGTCACGCAGTTCAGCCCGCCGAAGTTCGACAAGACGCCGTCGAAAGGGGAGAGGGATATCAGAGATCGGGGATCGGAGATCGGGTCGCGCGGCAACGGCGCATCGCCGTCTTGTGGTCTCTGGTCTCTGGTCTCCAATCTCAGCCATCTTCCCCATGCGGCCAGGTCTTCGATGTCCAACCTCTGCACCTTCACCAGGTCGCTCACGCCCGCTTGCGCCACTTTGCGGACGGTCACGTCCAGCATCGCCTGGGATATGTCTGTCGCCAGCACATGGACGCCGCGCTGCGCCAGGTGGACCGCATCCGCGCCGGTGCCGCAGTTCAGTTCCAGCACGTGATCGCCTGGCCGGAAATTGGCATCTAACCGCCGCCAGACCGCCGCGCGCATCAGGCGGCCAATCGCACTCTGGGTGAACGCGGCATCGTAATCGCCAGCCAGGTCATCGAATGCTGAATTCTGAATTCTGAATTCTGAATTCGACGCCACATCATCCAAGATCGCCGTTTGGTCTTCAGCGTTCAGCGTTGTCCCCTTTGCGTTTTGCACTTGGTACTGTGCACTGCCGACTCATCATTCATCATTCAGCGTTTTTCGCTTTAGTCAGCCTTCTTGTTCATCCGCCACGGCCAGCAGGCTGCGGCGCGCATCCTGCGCCAGGGTCTGCAGGCGCAAGGCTTCGCCGGCATCCTGGCCGTTCAAACGATGAGCCGCAACCTCGTTGCGCAGCCACTGATCGGCAAAGCGGTAATACTGACGCGTGTGCCGCCCGCGCACCACGTAATCGCGGTCGGTGGCCTCCACCCAATCCCGATCAAGGTGCAGCGTGTCTTTGATGGTTTCATAGTACGGCGTGTTTTTGATCGGGTAAGCCACCGTGGTGAAGAAGATGTTGGGGTTGGCTTTCTTCACATGCTCAATCGTGGCTTCGATGTCCTCGATCTGCTCGCCGTCATAGCCCCACATCAAGAACATGCCCACCTCGATGCCATGCCGCTGCGCCGCGTGCGTGGCCCACTGCACCTGCTCCACCGTCACTCCGCGCTGCATCGCGTCCAGGATGCGCTGGCTGCCGCTCTCAGAGCCGATCCAAATGCGATAGCAGCCCATGTCAGCCAGCGTTGCCAGCACATCATCCTTCATCAGGCGATCGGCGCGAGAAATGGTTTCAAACGGCAGGCGCAGTCCGCGGCGCTTCAGCTCCGCAGCGTACTCATATAGCCAACGGTGATTGATCGTAAACACATCGTCGGCGTACCAGACCTGGTCGGGTTGATAGGCATCTACGATGTGCTGCACCTCGGCCGCGCAGTCGAGGTAACTGCGGCGGCGGTGCGAATAGCCAAAGACCGCATGTGAACACCATTTGCACTTGTACGGGCAGCCGCGCGCGGTGATCAGATTGACGCTGCCCATGCCGTGGTGCGTGCGCCAGACATCCACATACTGAGGAAGATTGATCTGCTCGCGATCGGGCCAGGGCAGGCTGTCAATGTCGGCAATCTGTTCGCGCTCTGCGTTGCGAATGATGGCGCCCTCCTCGTCCCGAAACACGACGCCGGGAATCCCATGCAATCGGTGCAGCCCACGCTGCGCCAGGGTCGGCAGCAGCTCGGCCAACGTCGCCTCGCCTTCGCCAATCACCACTACATCCGCGCCATGGGCGATATACTCGCGCGTATAGTTGGCCGCTTCCGGCCCGCCGCAGATGACCGTCCACCCGTGACGCTTGGCCTCGCCGATGATCCAGACCACGTTGCCGCGCGTAATCAAGTTGGTGTAGATGCCCAGCACGCCGCCAGGAGTCTGCGCCAGGCGCGCCGCCAGGTCTGCTTTGCTGCTGAAGGTGGTGTCAAAAATCTCGACAGCAAAGCCGGCCCGGCGGAGGTAAGCCGAGTTGTACAGAAGCCCCAGGGTGGGGTAGGGCTTCATAATTTGGCGCTCTTTTTCGTCTTCCCACAGGAAGTAGCCGTGAGTCAGTAGTAGGTCAGCCATCTTGATGGTGTACGCAGCTCCTTTGATGTATTACCCGCCTAACCTCCGGGCCTATTCCGCAACTCCGCCCGACCGTAGAACGGATCGGGCTACGGGGTGCAAGGCCCTCCAGCCCATCGGGGCTTCCACCTCGTAACCGGGCGGCTTCTAGCCTCCGGCAGCCTTAGACCCGCCAGCGGGTTCAATTCCAATCGCGGCTGGTGTCAGGGGCGGCCGGCGCGCCGTACGGTTTGACGATCATCGTCGGCCTTTCGCTGCGGTGCAGCACTTCCAGGCGTCCCAGTTCCATCCATTCATGGCTCAGGTGGTCAAGCACTGATAACAGATCGGCATCAGGAACAACGCCAGGGCCATGACCGTTCGTGTTTTGGCGCGCCAGGCGCTGGCGCACCTCCAGATCGCGGTGCAGCACCCGGTGCAGCTTACGATAGAATGGCGACTGATAGGAGCCTTGAAACATCATTGCCAGGTCGTTGCTGTCCACCCAATTGGTCTTCTCTCCCAACTGCTCCTTGACCATCTCATGAAACTTGGTGCCAGGCAGGGGGTAGCTGACGCTGACGCCGATGTTATCGGGCAGCGTTTCGCGCACCAATTGCACTGTCGCCATAATGTCGTCGAAGGTTTCGCCTGGGTAGCCGAACTGGATGAAGAAGCAAGCCTTGATGCCGGCCTGCTTCAGGCGCGCGCGCGCGAGCTTGATTTGGGCGACTTGCGTGCCCTTATCCATCGCATCGAGCACCTTCTGGCTGCCGCTCTCGGCCCCCATCCACACCTCCACGCAGCCGGCCTGCTTCAGCCCGGCGACGGCATCGTCGGTCATCAGGTCGACGCGCGATTGAATCATGAAGGGAATGGCGGCGTCGCGGGCCGCCACCTCACGCCCCAACTCGGCCACCCAGGCTGGCCGCAGGCCGAAGATGTCGTCCGCAAACCAGAGGTGGTCTGGGCGCAGGTGCTGTTTGATCCAGGCCATCTCGGACGCCACGTTGGCCGGCGAGCGCATGGCGTAACGCTGGCCCCAAATGGGCTTCGCGCACCAGTTGCAGTGAAAAGGGCAGCCGCGGGTGCTGACCATGTTGAGACTGAAAAAACCGTGCGCCTGTGTCCAGGCCGCCCGGTAACGCTCGACGTCGAGCAAATCCCAGGCTGGAAACGGAAACTGGTCGGGCACGCGCTCAGGGTCGCGTTTGGCCGTGCGCAGCAATCCCCCTGGCGCATGCGCGTCGGGCAGAACCAGGCCCGCGATTTGATCCAGCGGCGCCGGTCGCCGGCCACTCAGCGCATCGAGCAGTTCGCGCAACGTGTGGTCTGGCTCGCCAACCATGACGACCTGCGTGCCATGACGCAGATAGATCTCCGGGTGATCGGTGACGTCGGACCCGGAAGCGATGACGGTGGCGCCGCGCGCATGCGCGGTTTGGCTCATGTGGCAAGCCGCCTCGCGCATGCGCGTGAGGCACATC
Source organism: Candidatus Amarolinea aalborgensis (assembly GCF_900491745.1). Lineage (NCBI taxonomy): Bacteria > Bacillati > Chloroflexota > Caldilineae > Caldilineales > Candidatus Amarolineaceae > Candidatus Amarolinea > Candidatus Amarolinea aalborgensis. Next base: position 28,451 of record NZ_UETR01000014.1, read on the forward strand.
TTGCTGAGAAAGTTGAAGTTGTCTTCATACAAAACCACGAAACGCGGCTGGTGCGCGGCGAAGACAGCCTCGAATTCGTGCTCACCCTCGGCCAGCATGGCGTCAAACAGCGCCACGGAATAGCCCACGCTGCGTAGATAACTGGCCGCGTACAAGGTCGCCAACGGCGGGTAAGGTCGCATTTTCTCAACCTGCTTTGCGTCGTATTTGAGAAAATAGGAATGGGCTAATAAGACATCAAGCATGTCGCTTCTCTCCGCCTCAAACGGGTATTGGCCAGGGCCGTTGCGCAATCACCAGTGGACTTCTTGCATCCAAAAGCAAGAAGAATCATACAAAGTCCGCAAAGGCATTTCTTCATTGGCGGTGCTGCACCTTTGCGTGAGCAATTTGGCGCCAGATTATCGGGGTTAGGGAGTCAGCATAGGGAATCGGCAAAGTGAGTCGGCAAATGAAGCCAGACAAAGGAGCGCCTATGATAGGAGTTTTGTTGATCGTTGTCAAGTTGGCAATAAAGTCAATGAGTATCAGAAAAATTCAGCCAAGCGGCTTCACGGCGCCAAGCGGGCGTCGCAAACTGGATCAGGAGAGGGATACCTGAGAACAAAGTTGCCAACCCGTGGCGAGTTGGCAACTTTGATTTTACTTCTGCTTGCGTGGGGTGGGGTCGCCGATGATCCCGGCATGGATGAAGTGATCCATGGGGATAAGGAAGAGCAGGCCGATGAAGAAGGTAGTGCCGATCAGGAATCCGGCGCCGAAACGCTCGGCCGGAATTCCCAGCACGGCAATGATCAGGTAGGCAGCTATCAGGCCGGCAACCATCGAAGCCGCCCACACAGCAACTTTTTTGCTCATAAATCCTTTTGTCCTCCTTGAATCGCGTCGGGTTGGCCGCCCGACACGCAATGATGGGGGAAAATCGGTGTTGGCTCAGGGTGCAATGCCTGGCTCATGCCAGGCGGCGTGCAGCAGTGCCGGCAACACCTGACCGGCTGGCCCTGGCAAGACATAAGTGGCATGTTCTGTCAAAGCCGTTGCAGAGGGGTTCACTTCGACCGTGATTGCTCCGTGCTCCAGGGCCTCGTAAGGCAGGGAGGCTGCGGGCTGCACCACGGCCGATGTGCCAACGCTCAGAAAAACATCACAATCGCGCGCGGCATCCAGCGCCGCCTGCAGCGCCCGTTGGGGCAGGCTCTCGCCAAACCAAACGACATCTGGCCGCAGCAGGGCCTGGCACTGTGGGCAGCGTGGGGGCACATCCTCCGTCTCCGCCCACGAGGTCACAACCTGGTGATCACGCGAACAAACGACGCGCTGTAGATTGCCGTGCAGCTCAATCACATCGGTGCTGCCGGCGCGTTGGTGCAGGCCGTCCACGTTCTGCGTGATGAGCGTCAGCCGCGGCACCAGCATCTCCAGCGCGGCCAGCGCACGATGCGCCGCGTTCGGCTCGGCCGCGGCCACCAGGCGGCGGCGCCAGTCGTACCACTGCCACACAACTGCGGGTTGGCGCCGAAAAGCCTCCGGCGTCGCCAGATCTTCGGGGTTGTATTGGCTCCAAAGGCCGGTCTGCGCTTCGCGAAAGGTGGGCACGCCGCTTTCAGCCGAAACGCCAGCGCCGGTCAACACCGCCACATGTTGGGCGGTGCGCAGCGCGTGGATCAACCCCAGGGGAATAGCCAGTGAGATTGTGTGCATCGTGTGGTCCAACTGTCGGGCAAGCAACGCCTGAGCCGCTAAACTTCGAGAACCATCCCAGCCTGTCTTGGCTGGCGCATGTGTTGACTATTTTACTCTGAGACGGTTTATTGAGCAACCCGCGGCCCTGTGGTAAAATTGGCCCCGGAACAAATCGCTTTGAATTAACCTGCTGCGGATGGGGCGCGCCTGCGCACCCGTCCGTGAGCCAATCACTGGTGCAACCATGGCTGAGAACATTCTTGTCTGCGTCGCCTGGCCCTACGTCAACGGGCTGCAACATATCGGGCACATTGCCGGCGCCTACCTGCCGCCGGACATCTTCGCGCGCTATCATCGCCTGCGGGGCAACAACGTCCTCATGGTCTCTGGCTCCGACACGCATGGGACGCCTATTACCGTGCGCGCAGACCAGGAGAAGGTAACGCCGACGGAGATCGTCGAACGCTTCCATCCCCTGATGATCCAAAGCTATCTCAAGCTCGGATTGACGTTCGACCTGTTTACCCACACCGACACAGCCAATCATTGGGCCGTGACCCAGGACATGTTCCTGACTCATCTGCACAAAGGGTACATTTACCGGGACACGCAGAAGCAGATTTACAGCCTGACCGACCAGCGCTGGCTGCCGGATCGTTATGTGGAAGGCACCTGTCCGGTGTGCGGGTACACGGAGGCGCGCGGCGATCAGTGCGACAACTGCGGCAGCACCTATGACGCAACGGAGCTGCAGAATCCGCGCAGCAAGATCAGCGGCAGCACCGACCTAGAGGCGCGCGATACCGAGCACTTCTTCCTGGACCTGGCGCAGCTCAACCCCGCGCTGGAGGCCTGGATCAACGATGGGCGTAAGGCCCACTGGCGCGCGAGCGTCTTCAACTTCAGCAAGGCGCAGATCGAGAGCCATGAGCTGCGCGGCCGGCCGATCACGCGCGATATTGATTGGGGCGTGACGATTCCGGCGCCAGGGTTCGACGACAAGCGCATTTACGTCTGGTACGATGCGGTGATCGGCTATCTGTCTGCGACGAAGGAATGGGCGCAGATCAGCGGGCAGCCCGAAGCCTGGCGCGCTTGGTGGGACGCGGACGCGGATGTGCGCATCTACAATTTCATCGGCAAGGACAACATCCCCTTTCACACGATCATCTGGCCGGCCATGCTGCTGGGCTACGGTGGTTTGGGGACGCCGTACGATGTGCCGGCGAACGAGTACCTGACAATGTCGGGCAGCAAGTTCAGCAAGAGCCGCGGGCGCGTCATCGCCATTCTCGATGTGCTGGAGCGTTATGATCCTGATCCGTGGCGCTATGTGCTGACCGCGATGGCGCCGGAGACCAATGACAGTGATTTTACCTGGGAAGAGTTCGTGGCCAAGGTCAACAACGAGCTGCTGGCCAACTGGGGCAACCTGGTCAACCGTATGCTCGGTTTTGCCTACAAGCGCTTCGAGCAGCGCGTGCCGGCGCCTGCGGCCCTGGATGCCAACGATGAAGCGCTGCTCGCCACGGTGCGCGGCGGCTTCGAGTCGGTGAGCCACCTGTACGCGGCATGTAAATTCAAAGCTGCGCTGGCCGAAACGCAGCGTCTGTCACAGGAGGTCAACCGCTATCTCAACGACAAAGAGCCGTGGAAAGCCATCAAGACCGATGCCCAGGGCGCGGCGACCAGCGTCTACGTGGCCTTGCAGGCGATTGACTGGCTGAAGACGCTCTACAGCCCCGTGCTGCCGCACACGTCGCAGTTGGTGCACGAGTACCTGGGCTATGACGGGCAGTTGTTTGGCCGCCAGGTCACCGAAACCATTACCGACGCTCGCGGCGCGCACCAGGTGCTGCGTTACGACGCCAGCGCCGCCAGCGGGCGCTGGGAACCAGGTAGCCTGCCGGTGGGGCAGCCCTTGCGCGAACCGGCGCCGCTGTACAAGAAGCTCGACGAGAGCGTGGTGGCAAGTGAAACTGGGATGTAAGCGGCCCACGCGCGCTGCGCACAGTCATAGGTCAGAACAAGCAATCCGCCGCGATCCGTGTTCATCTGCGGCCTATTCTCAGGTCAAGGCAAAACTGGCGCCAGCAGGGTGACAACCAGGGCCACCGCGGCCAGGCCAAGCGCGGCGCCGATCAGCCAACTGTTCGCCTGCACCGCCTGCTCCCACGCGGCCAGGGAATCGGTGCGCAGAATAGTCGAGTGAAAGACGGGGTCGAACAGGGCGCGGCGCACTTCGGCTACCGAAGGTGGCCGGTCGTTGGGATGCATCGCCATGCAGCGCATGATCGCTTGTTCGGTGGTGGTAGACACGGCCGGGTTGAGACTGCGCACCGGCACCAGGCTGCCCGGCTTGAGGAATCGCTGCTTGGCATCCGCGGGCGGCTGACCGGTTAGCAGGTGGTAGAGGGTGGCGCCGATGGCGTAGATATCCGAACGCACGTCGGTGTAGCCCGTGTCGCCGCCGTACTGTTCCAACGGCGTGTACTGCACCGTGCCCCGTCCCTGCACGACCGTCACCGTGCGGCTGTCATCGGCCAGGAGCAGCTTGACCAGGCCAAAATCCACCAGCTTGATCGCGCCGCGCGGCGTCAGCTTGATGTTGGACGGTTTGATGTCACGGTGCAAGACCGGCGGATCCTGGCTGTGCAGGTGCTCCAGGGCATCGAGCAATTGGCCCATCCAGCCAAGCACCTGCTCTTCGCTGAGAAAACGGTCCTGGCGGCGGGCTTCCTTGACCAGGTCGTGCAGGTCGCGACCAGGCACGAAATCCATCACCAGGTATTCGCGGCCGCGTGTGGTAAAATAGTCAGAGACTTTGGGTAGATTGGGATGATCGAGGCTGGCCAGGGTGCTGGCTTCGCGGTAGAACTGCTCGGAGGCTTGCTCAAAGAGGTCGTCGCCTTGATCTGGCACCACTTCCTTGACCGCGCACAAGCGGCCCTTCAAGCGCATGTCTTCGGCTTTGTACACCGCGCCCATGCCGCCTTGCCCGACCAATTCGATCACTTTGTAGCGGCTGTAGAGAATCGTACCGTTTGCGAGTGTTTTGCTCATAGATCGTCGTCGGGGTGACAGCCCGACTTTCACGTGTACTTGACTGCACGGAGTATACCATTGCTATGCCGAACCGTGAAAACGCGATGCTCATTCTCCAGCGCGGTAACCAGACCGGGCGCAGCTATCCGCTTGACCAACCGGAGCTGGTGATTGGCCGCAGCCCTGACTGTGACATCTTCCTGGATGATCGCCAGGTATCGCGGCGTCACGCGCGCGTCTTTCGCGAGGGTGATCGGTTCATGGTAGAGGATTTGGGCAGCAAGAACAGCACGCATCTTAACGGCCGCGACCTGGAAGGCGTCACCCCGTTGCAGGATGGCGATGAAATCCAGATTGCCCTGCGCTTCAAGCTGGCCTTTGTGGATGCGGAACAGACCGCGCCCCTCGTGTTCGACCAACCGCCCCTTGCACCGGTGCTGCACCTGGAACCGGATACGCGTCAGGTGTTGGTGGGCGAACGCTCGCTCAATCCCCCGCTGTCCCTGCCCCAATATCGGCTTTTGGAGCTGCTGCTGCAAGCGGCCGGCGGCGTCGTCAGCCGCGAGGAAGTGATTCATTATGTCTGGCCGGAAGATGCCGAAGAGGGCATCTCGGAACAAGCCATTGACGCGCTGGTGCGCCGCTTGCGCGAGCGCCTGGCTGAACTCGATCCAGGACACGCCTACGTGCTCACGGTGCGCGGACATGGCTTCCGCTTCCAAAACCGGGAAGCAGCCAGCGACCAACTGCGTCCGGCTAACGTCAAGCCATGACCACAGCGCCGCTCAGTCTCTACCTCCACATCCCCTTTTGCGCGCGCAAGTGCCCCTATTGCGATTTCAACACCTACGCCGGGCTGCAGGCGCTCTTCGAGCCGTTGAGCCTGGCCCTGGCCCGCGAGATCATGGCCGCCGGCGCCGCGCGTGCGCGCCCGCCCGTGCACACGATCTTCCTGGGCGGCGGTACGCCGACGGTGCTCAGCGCAGCGCAGCTGGCGCGCCTGCTCGACGCCTGCGCGCAGGCATTTTCGATTCTGCCGGGCGCTGAGATCACCAGCGAGGCCAATCCTGGCACGGTGGATCGGCCGCGCTTTGCCGACCTGGTCAGCCTGGGGGTCAATCGCCTGAGCATGGGTGTGCAGAGCTTCGACGCCGACGAGCTGGCTTTCCTGGGCCGCATCCATAGCGCAGACGATGCGGAAATCGCCTTCTCTAGCGCGCGCGCGGCCGGCTTCCGCAACATCAGCCTGGATTTCATCTTTGGCCTGCCGCAGCAGCAGCCGGCCACCTGGGAACGAACCTTGCAGCGCGCGCTGGCGTTGGCGCCAGAGCATCTATCCCTCTACAGCCTGATCGTGGAGGATGAGACGCCCCTGGCGGACTGGGTCCGCAGCGGACGGGTGCCCGCGCCCGATGAAGACCTGGCGGCCGACCTGTACGAGATGGCGCAGGCGCGCCTGGCGGCTGCGGGCTATCAGCAGTATGAGATTTCCAACTGGGCGCGACGCCATCCCACGGGCGACAACTTTCAGAGCCAGCACAATTTGACCTATTGGCGCAACCGCGATTACTTGGGCTTTGGGCCTGGCGCATTTTCGGGCGAGCAGGGCCGCCGCTGGTCTAACCTGCGCAGCCCGGCCGAGTACATTCGCCGCGTCAACGCCGGCCAGCCGGTGCTTGATTGGGAGGAACAAGCCACGCCCGCGCTCGCCAGGGGCGAGACCATGATGGTGGGGCTGCGTCTGCTGGACGAAGGGGTCAACCGCGCAGCATTTCGGACTCGTTTTGGCCTGGATGTCGCCGAGGCATATCCTGACATCGTGGCGGAGTTGAGGGCGCGGGGGTTGATCGAAGTCACACCAGACTGTGTGCGGCTGACCCCGGCCGCCGTCTTGATTGGCAACCAGGTCTTTGCCCGTTTCTTGCCAGGTTGACCCGGGCAAAAGGTCTGGTGCAGCGAGAAAGAGAACTCACACAAAGACACCAAGAAAAACGAGAAAACATCTTGGTGTTTTGGCGTCTTTGTGTGAGCCATTTGGTTTAGGAGACGACATGGATAATCAAATGTTGAAAGAGCGCCTGGCCGGCGCGTTTGTGGCCCTCATCACCCCCTTCACCGCCGCGGACGACGTGGATCATGTCGCCTTGGGCCGTAACGCGGCGTGGATGTTGGCCCGCGGCCTCGACGGCATCCTCCTGCTTGGCTCCACCGGCGAGCAGGTCCACCTGAGTGAGTTCGAGCGCGCGTTGGTGCTCGATGTGGGGCGGCAGCACATAGCGGCCGACCGGATCATGATCGCGGGGACTGGCCTCTCTGGCACGCGGCAAACTATCGAAGAGACGAAGCAGGCTGGCCGCGCTGGGGCCGATGTCGCCCTGGTGGTGACGCCCAGCTACTACCAGAAGGCCATGAACGCGGCCAACCTGGTCAATCACTACCGCGCGGTGGCCGACGCCAGCCCCATCCCGATCATGCTCTACAGCGTGCCGCCCATCATCAACGTGACCCTGCCCGCGGAGGCGGTGGCCGCCCTGGTTGAGCACCCAAATATCATTGGCATGAAGAACAGCGGCGGCGATCCGCAGGTAGCCGGCCTCTACCGGGAGGCCGCGGCCGACCACGACTTCATCATCCTCGGCGGTTCGGCGCACGCCGCGCCCGGCTTTTTGTTGACCGGTCTGGTGGATGGTGTGATTCTGGCGGCGGCGAATGTGCTGCCCGAAGCCGCGGCCACTCTGGTGCAAGCGGCCCGCGCCGGCGACATCGCCGCCGTGCGTCGCGCCGGCGAGCTGCTGCGCCGCGTCAGCGAAACCGTCGGCCGTCACGGCATCGCCGGCTGGAAGGCCGGCCTGGCCGCACGCGGTCAAGTGGGCGGGCCCGCGCGTTTGCCGCTGCGCAATCTCAACGACAGCGAGCGCCAGCAGGTTGCGACCTGGACAAACGAGTTGGTCGGGGCGCTGTAGCGATGTAGGTCACATCTCCGGTGTGACGACTCCCGTCGTGCCACAACATCGTCCGGCCAGGAGGCCGGACCTACGCAGTTCCGCGTGGGTCATATCTCCAGTGTGACGACGCACGTCACGCCGGAGGCGTGACCTACCAGAAGAGGTCTTATGACTCAGATCAAGCAAGAACGTTCTCCCCGCGTCAATCCGCTGAGCGGCATGAGCCAGTTCCGCCGTTTGTTTGCGTTTGTGCAACCTTACCGTGCGCGCCTGGCGGTGATGTTGGTGGCCGTGGTTCTTGGCAGCATTCTGTCCCTGGCCGGACCGTATGCCCTACAATTCCTGATTGACGCGGTCTTCAGTCGCAACGATGCCGCGCTGCTCAATCGCATCACCCTGATCCTGATCGGCATCTTCGCCCTGCAGAGCGTCGTCTACTTCGTGCGCGGCTACCTGCTCGCCACGATCGGCGAACGGGTTCTGGCCGACATGCGCGTGACGCTGTTTGAGCATCTGCAGCGCCTGTCGCTCAGCTTCTTCAACGAACGTCGCACCGGTGAACTGGTCAGCCGTTTGACCAACGACGTCACCACGGTGCGCAGCGTCGTGACGGCAGACATCTCCACGGCGCTGTCACAGGCGCTGACCTTTGTGGGCGCGTTCATTCTGATTATCGTGACGAATTGGCGTCTGACGCTCTTCATGCTGGCCCTTATTCCGTTCGTGATGATCGTCGCCATCCTCTTCGGCCGGCGCCTGCGCAAGCTCTCCATGGCCGTGCAAGATCAACTGGCCGACGCGACCACGGTGTTGGAAGAGGCCATCGGCGGCGTGCGCGTGGTGCAATCGTTCACGCGCGAAGCCTACGAAGTCGGGCGCTTTCGGCACAGCATCCAGCAAACGCTGGTCCTGGCCTTCAAGCGCATCCGCCTGAGTTCGTTGTTCGGCCCCCTGGCGTCGTTCATGGGTTTTGCGGCGGTCGTCTCGGTTTTTTGGTTTGGCGGGCACGAGGTGCTGGCCGGCCGCTTAACCGCCGGGCAACTCCTGATGTTCCTCATCCTGACGCTGACCATTGCCGGCTCCATCGGCCAGTTCAGCGGCCTGTGGACCAGCCTGCAAGAGGCGCTGGGCGCCAGCAAGCGCCTGTTTGAGATCCTGGACGCGGAGCCGGAAATTGCCGACGCGCCGGGCGCGGCGCCGCTGCCCTCGGTCGTAGGGCGCATCACGTTCGACGGGGTCTCCTTTGCCTACAAGGATAATCCCAGCACGGCCATTCTCAACGATATCCAGCTGGATGTGCGCCCCGGCGAGGTGTTGGCGTTGGTTGGCCCGAGCGGCGCGGGCAAGACCACGCTGGTCAACCTGATTCCGCGCTTCTATGATCCCACGGACGGCCGCCTGTGCGTGGATGGGCAGGACATCCGCGGCGTGCAGGTCAAGAGCCTGCGCGATCAGATCGCCATTGTGCCGCAGGAGACGCTGCTGTTTGGCGGCGCTGTGCGTGAAAACATCCTCTACGGCCGCCTGGAAGCAAGCGAGGCCGAGATGATCGAAGCCGCCCGCGCCGCGAACGCGCACGACTTCATCACGCAGCTGCCCAACGGCTATGACACCGTGGTCGGCGAACGGGGCGTCAAGTTGAGCGGCGGACAGCGCCAGCGCATCGCCATTGCGCGTGCGATTCTCAAAGACCCGCGCATCCTCCTGCTGGATGAGGCGACCTCATCGCTGGACAGCGAGAGCGAGGGGCTGGTGCAGGAGGCGTTGGAACACTTGATGCGCGGCCGTACGAGCGTCGTCATTGCGCACCGACTCTCGACGATTCAGAACGCGGATCGGATTGCCGTCCTGGAAGAGGGACGCCTGGTGGAGCTTGGCACGCACGACGAATTGATGAAGCTGGATGGCTTGTACGCGCGCCTCTACCGCATGCAGTTCAAGCTCGACGAGTCGCCGGTTGCAGCGCTGCCCGCGGATGGTCATGAGGAGCCGGTCGTCGCGCCGCGGCGGCGCTCGTTCAATTTCCTCTCCGGCCTGGCCTGAAAATAGCCCGATGGCTCACACAAAGACACCAAGACACGAAGTTGCTCTTGACTCCTGGGCGGCTTTGTGTCTTTGTGTGAGATTTTCTTGCTCACAGAGCCTATTTCGATCCGCTTGCGCTCATGTCGGCCGCCGCGGCCACCGCGCCGCTGATGACGAGTTGGCGGGCGGCCTCGATCAGCGGATACATCACCATGTCGGCGGCGACGAAGGGCACGTGTTGGCGCAACAAGGCATAAACGGGCGCAGTGCCGCGGCCCAGGGCCGTGGTTGGCCCCAGCACGCGGCGGCGAAAGTCAATGCCTTGGGCCGCGGCCAACAATTCCATCGCCAGGATAGACTCCAGATTGCGCACGATGCGCCGCGCCTGGCGCCCGCCAATCGGCCCGTTGCTGACGTGATCTTCGACATTGGCCGAGGTCGGAATCGTGTCCGCGCTGGCCGGATGCACCAGGGCTTTGTTCTCGCTGCACAGGGCGGCCGCCGTGTACTGCACCAGCATGAAGCCGCTGTTCAGACCGCCGTCGAGGGTCAAGAAGGGGGGCAGCACATGCCCGTTGCTGTCCGCATCCAGCAGGCGGCTCAGGCGGCGCTCCGACATGTTGCCTAGTTCGGTTAGCGCCAGGCCCAGGTAATCAAACGCGATCGCCAGCGGCTCGCCGTGGAAATTGCCCCCAGAGATGACATCCACCGCGCCCGTCGCCTCATCCACGAAGATCAGCGGGTTATCCGTGGCGCTGTTCAACTCAATCTCCACCACCCAGCGCGCGTACTTGATGGCATCTTCGCACGCGCCATGCACCTGCGGAATGCAGCGCAGGGTGTAGGCATCCTGCGGATCAATCGGCGTGTGCCGGTGCGGCGGCACGAAATCCGCAGATGGAGCCGTAGTCGCGGCGGGTGCAGACGCGGGATGGTGATCGCGCGTGAACTCGGAACCGGCCAGCAGGCCGCGCAAGCGCGCAGCGCATTCCATCTGGCGGGGATGCGGCCGCGCGGCGTGAATACGCGCATCGAAGGCGCGAACCGTGCCATGCAGGGCTTCCAATGACAGGCAGCCAGCCATATCGGCCACGCGCGCCGCATTCTCAGCCTCGGCTACGGCCAGGCAGCCGAGCGCGGCCATCAGGCTGGTGCCATTGGTCAAGGCCAGGCCCTCCTTGGCTTGCAAGATCACCGGCGCCAGGCCTACCTGGGCCAGCGCGGCGGCGCCGGGCATGATGCGGCCCTGCACCTCCGCGTCGCCCAGGCCAATCAGCACCAGGCCAACGTGCGCCAGCGGCGCCAGGTCGCCGGACGCGCCGAGTGAGCCTTGGCGCGGCACCACCGGATGCACGCCGCGCTCCAACATGCGCAGCAGCAGGCCGATGACCTCCGAGCGGATGCCAGAATATCCCAGGGCCAACGTGTTGGCGCGGATGAGCATCATCGCGCGCACCACATCGGTCGCAAACGGCGCGCCCACGCCGACGGCGTGGCTCATCAGGATGTTGCGCTGCAGTTGGGTTGTCTGTTCCGGCGAAATCAAAATGCTTTTGAACGCGCCAAAGCCGGTGGTGATGCCGTAGACGATTTGCGCCTGCGCCACAATCGTCTCCACCGCGGCGTGCGCGCGTTGAATACGCTCCTGCGCCGCATCGCTCAGGCGCAGACGCAGCATTCCTGGCGCCGCGCGCGCCGCCTGCACCACGTGCGCAATCGTAAGCGATTGTCCGTCGAGCACTAGTTCGAACATGCCAGCAGTCATGGCAGGTGAGAGCCTCCTTAATGCCAGATTCAGCGCGCCTTTGACCACAAGGAACGCAAAGAACACAGAGAACATGAAGAATCTGTGCTTTTTGTGCTCTTTGCGATCTCTGTGGTCAAAAAAAACCGTTGAGAGTTACTTCATTTTACCACACCTGACCCCATGTGAACCGAACGGCCTGTTTTCAACTTGCAACTCAGGCAGCAAGTTGCCATGCGCCGCGTTTTCAGGTATCATGACGCCGCCCCCTACCTATCCCAACAACCCAGCAAGAGGGAAGTGTCTGCATGAAAATCCTAGTTGTTGGCACCGGCTTTGTTGGCCTTACCCATGCGGCCGTGTGTTCTGAATTTGGACATCTGGTTTATGCCTATGACATTGACCAGACACGCATCGCGGCCTATCAGAGCGGCGACCGACAGCGCATCGAGCGTTACGTCAACGAGCCAGAGCTGGCCGATGTAGTCACCGAGAATCTGAATCACCATCTGTTCTTTGTCTCAGAGGTCGAACCGATCCTCGAAGGCACCCAGGTCATCTTCTTGTGTCTGCCCACGCCGCCGCTGCGCAGCGGCGCCACCGACTTGAGCTACTATCTGAAAGCGGTCCATCAATTGGGCGAGCTGCTGGCCAACCGCCAGGATCAGCGCCGGGTGGTGCTGGTGAACAAGAGCACGGTGCCCGTGGGCACGGCGCGCAAGCTGCAGAAGGTGCTGCAGGAGCATCACGTGCCCAACTTCGGCGTTGCTTCCAATCCAGAGTTTCTACCCGAAGGCAATGCGGTCGAGCGCTCGCGCAAGCCCGATCGCGTGGTTGTCGGCGCAGATACCAGCGAAGATTTCACCATGCTGCGCCATGTCTACCCGCAGTTCGTCAACCATGTGCGCATTCGCTACATCGAAACTACCCCGGAGACAGCCGAGGCCATCAAGTATGTCGCCAATACGCTGCTCCTGACCTACGTCTCCTTCTGGAACGGGGTTGGCGCGCGGCTGGCGGAAACGTTCGACAACATTGACATGGCGCAGCTCAAGCTCGGCGTGACCGCGGACGAGCGCATCAGCAAATGGGGATCGTATGTCAGCAACGGCGCGGGCGGCAGTTGTTTTGGGAAGGACATCCAGTCGCTGACCTACCAGTTGAGCCGTCGCGGCCGGTCCACGGATCTGCTGCGGGCCGTCTACCAGATCAACGAATATCAAAAGAGCTACCTGGTTGATCGCGCCGTGCATGAAGCGCACTTCAGCTTCAACCACAAGACCGTGGCCTTGCTGGGGCTGGCATTCAAGAAGCACACCAATGACATTCGTGACTCCTCTGCACTCAAAGTAGTGGATGGCCTGCTGGCATTGGGCGTCAAGGCCATTCGCGCTTATGACCCGCTTGCCACCGAAGAAGCGCAGCACCACTTCGACCCGCGGCGCAACCACTTGTTCGAAAAGATCAGCTATCACAGCAGCGCGCACGTAGCCATGGAAGGCAGCGACGCCCTCTTCATCTCTACCGACTGGGAGGAGTTTCGCGGCATTTCTAACGACATCGAACATACGTGCCGCCCGCCCTACCTGATCATTGACGGCCGGCGCATGATTTCTGATTTTGCTGAATTGGTCGCCCGCGGTTATACCTACCTGGCGGTTGGCTCGCCGGTGCTGCGGCCCAATGCCCCTGCCTCCTTGCCCGAGGCTGAGAACGAAGACGGGGATGAAGAGTAGGGGACTGGCAATGCGGACACACATCCTGGCTGGATGAACAGAGAGGAAGATATATGCCAGGCAAATACTTCGACGATTTGACCGTGGGCACGCGCATCCAGCACAGCCTGGGGCGCACAGTGACAGAAATGGACAACGTGCTTTTCAGCGCCCTGACGATGAATCCCCAGCCGCTGCACCTGAATGAGGATTTTGCCAGCCGCACGTCGTTTGGGCAGCGGATTGTCAACGGCATCTTCACGATGGGCCTGGTGGTTGGCCTGACCGTGTCTGAATTGACCGAGGGCACCATTGTGGCGAACTTATCGTATGAGCGGGTGACACATCCGCGCCCCGTCTTTCATGGCGACACCATCTACGTGGAGACGGAAGTGTTGGAGATGCGCGATTCTGCCTCTAAGCCCGATCGCGGCCTGGTGCGGTTGCGTCATGTGGGCAAGAACCAAACCGGCGCCGTGGTGATTGAATTGGAACGGACGGTGCTTTTCCTGAAACGACCGGCCTGAAAAGGTCGCAGGCGGCCGAAGTTGCGGCAATGATGATCAACCCTGCGCAGGCTGACGCCGGGCGCAGGAGCCTAAGCAAATGACATGAAAGGTGAGGGAATATGAAAGTTGGAGTTCTAGGCGCCGGGCATATCGGCGGTACGCTGGGCAAGCGGTGGGCGCAGGCTGGTCATACGGTTCAGTTCGGCGTACGTGACGTGACAAAGCCCGAGGCGCAGGCGTTAGTCAGCGGATTGGGCGCGCAGGCATCGGTTGCGACGCTGGCGGAGGCCATTGCCTTCGGCGAGGTGGTGGTCTTCGCCATTCCTGGCGGCGCGATGGAGGCGACCATTCGCGCCCATGCCGCGGCCTTGAACGGCAAAATTGTGATTGATTCCGCCAACCGCATGGGCGCGCCGGCCATGAACAGCGCGGCCATCTTCGCATCCCAGGCGCCTGGCGCCACGGTGTTTCGAGCCTTCAACACCATGGGTTGGGAGAACTTTGTCAACCCTCGCTTTGGCGATCAACAGGCTGATCTATTCTACTGCGGCGCAGGGGGCGACGCGCAGGCGGCCGTTGAGCAGTTGATCGCAGACGCGGGGCTGCGCCCCATTCGCGTCGGCGACATCGCGCAGGCGTCGTTGGTGGACATGGTGACCGGCCTGTGGTTTGCCCTGGCCAACGGTCAGCGCATGGGGCGCCACCTGGCCTTCAAGGTGCTCACCGACTAAGGCAGGAGGCCGCATGACCCGCGTCCGACGTTCCCTCTTGTTCATGCCCGGCGACAGTCTGCGCAAAATCGAAAAAGCGACGCACTTGCCAACCGATAGCATCATCATGGACTTGGAAGATGGCGTGGCGTTCAGCCGCAAGGCGGAGGCGCGGGCCGCCGTGGTGGAAGCCATGCGCACGCTGGACTTTGGCGGCCGCGAGCGCCTCGTGCGCATCAACCCGATCGGCTCTGGGCTAGAGACGGCTGACCTGGAGGCAGTGGTGGCCGGCCAGCCTGACGGCCTGGTGATACCCAAAGTCGAGTCCGCGGCGCAGGTGCAGTGGATCAGCCAGGCCCTGGCGTCAGCCGAACAGGCGCATGCGTGGGCGGCGGGCGCGGTGCGTCTGCTTGTTATCGTCGAGACCGCGATGGGCGTTATGAACGTGCGTGAGATTGCGGCCGCGGATGACCGCGTCGATGGGCTGATGTTCGGGGCTGAAGACCTGGCCGGCGACATCGGCGCGACGCGCACGACGGAAGGCTGGGAAGTCTTCTATGCTCGCAGCGCCGTGGTGACGGCTGCTGCCGCCTATCGCCGGCAGGCCATTGACACTGTCTTCGTGGATTTGGCGGACGTGGAGGGCTTGCGCCGGGAATGTGAGCGCGCTATGCAGATGGGGTACACCGGCAAGATGGCGATTCACCCGCGCCAGGTCGAAGTGATCAACGCCGCGTTCACGCCGACGGCCGAGGCTGTCGCCCAGGCCCAACGCCTGATCGAGGCTTATGTCCAGCAGCAGGCCGCGGGCGCCGGCGCGTTTGCCTATGAAGGCAAAATGGTGGACATGCCGCTGATCCGCGCCGCAGAGCACGTCCTGGCGCGCGCGGCCGCGCAGCGGAGCCTTACCAGTTGACTTCTGGCGCACAAAGCAAGGATTTGCCTGCCACGAATTACACGAATTGTCCGAAGGCAGAAGGATCAATTCGTGTAATTCGTGTAATTCGTGGCCGAGATCGTCGTGTTCGGTATCGGCTTGTCCGGGTTAGGGAATCCGCAGCTTTTGTCCCGGGCGAATGAGGCGCGGGTTCTTGATCTGATCCTTGTTGGCCTCGAACAGCTCCGGCCAGCGGTTGCCGTTGCCGTAGAAATGCGCGGCGATCTTGAAGAGACTATCGCCGGCCACCACCACGTAGATGCGCTCGCTGCCGCCCAGGACGCCGCGGGTCCCGGGCTGCTGGGGTTCAGCGCCCAGCGCTTCGCGGGCTTGGGCAGCCGCGGCAGCCTTGGCCTTTTCGGCCTCAGTTTGCGCTCCAGCGGCTCGGGCTGCAGCTTCTGCTTCTAGCGCGGCCTTGGCCGCGGCGGCTGCGGCCTGCGCCTTCGCGGCCGCTTCAGCTTCGGCCTCACGCCGGCGAGCTTCCATGTCAGCGGCTGTCTGTGCCGCGGCGGCGCGCTCAGCCGCAGCCTTGTCGGCGGCCGCCTTTTCAGCAGCCGCACGCTCAGCAAATGCTTTCTCAACCGCAGCCTTGGCCGCAGCCGCGCGCTCCGCCGCGGCTTTATCGGCGGCCGCGCGCTCGGCGGCGGCCTTTTCGGCGGCGACCCTTGCGGCCGCGGCGCGCTCAGCCTCGTCGGCCGCGGCCTTGACGTCTTGCAGGGCCTTTTCTGCCACAGCCATCGCCTCGTCATCGAGCTTGGACTGCTGCACCATGCCCCACAACTGCGTCAGCATCAAGGGGCCAGCCAGAACGCCGCCCAAGCCGCCGCCATGCTGCCCAAAAACCCCAATGCCCGCGCTGACATCGGTGCCATCGCCCTTGGGCGCCAATTCCACATTGAGCGCGGTCTTGGTGCCCATCACCACCTTGAAGGTGTCGGCCTTGCTGATGCTGATATGCCAGCCTTTGTCGCTGCTCTGGGTCTGGACCTCAAAGCCCTTGGCCTGAAAATGATTGGCGACGGCCTGCGCAACAGGCGCCAAATCCGCCACATGGACGGGAACCGTTTTTTGTGATTGGAAAACTCCCATACTCTCTTTTTCTCCTGGTCTTTGACCAATTTTACTGTGCAACTCAGAGGCACAAGCCCTGACGCATGACCGCGGGCGAAGATTGGATGAGGTCGGCGTACGCGATGGTTTGAGGAAGAAGCTGACCTGCGGGGCATCCGGTGCGCCTCCGCAATCCTGAGCGCGCAAGGTATGATACGCCCGTAATCCACATTTGTCAAAGGCAAGACGACATCAATCGCTCAACGGTAGGCAGCCCCGCGTGTCTCGAGCTGCTGGACGACGGCCACGGCGCGTGCGATCCCATCTTCAGCTTGGATTTTTGCCCCCAGATTGGCTGCGCGCTGACGCATCGTTTGATCTGTCACAGCCCTCTGAATGGCTTGCGCAAGTCGTTCAACTGTCAGTTTTTTCCGTGGAATAGGTTCTGGCCCAACCCCTAAGTCTGCGACGCGCTGCCCCCAAAAGGGCTGATCAGCAAAGAAGGGAATCACCACGGAAGGAATCCCGGCCCTGAGACCGTAGGCTGTCGTTCCCGCGCCTCCGTGATGGACGACGGCCGCGACGCGTGGGAAAAGCCAGGAAAAGGGGACCGAGTCCAGCATCAAAACGGAGTCCGGCAAATCGGCCTTGTGTAAACCGCTCCAGCCAGAGAGGATGATAGCCCGCTGTTGCGTTCGCGCCAGCGCCTGCAAAACGAGATCCGCAGTCTCTTCTGGTTTTCGACTGCTCATGCTCCCAAACCCGACATAGACCGGCGGGGAACCAGCCTGCAGAAACGCCGTCAGGGCTGGGGGCGGGGTCCAATCGGCGGCCGGATCCAAAAACCAGTAACCGGTGACATGTGTATCCGGGTCCCAATCAGAAGCCGGGGGGATGACAAATTGGCTGAATCCATAGAGAATTGGGTTCTGGCGCAGGCGGTCGGTCTTGTACGGTCCCCAAAACGGCGCCGCGGGCAAACCAAGCACTTTCTCTCGCGCCAGCCTATCGGCCGACCGAAACCCTTGCCACATGATCTGTCGGGCAAGATGATAAGACACGCGATTCAGCGCGCCTCCGAGCCACGATGGGAGCCTGGGAAACAGAAAACTGGGATAGGCTTGTGTGGGCGTGAAGGGGATGTAATAGGCCTGCAGAAACGGAAGACGCAGCTTCTCGGCCAGGGAAAGGCCAACGAACAGGCCGCCTATGCCTGCAAGCACCAGATCCATGCCTTGACACGCTGCGAGACCGCCCTCTGCCAAAGCAAGCGCGCCGCGTTGGGCTTCTTTTGCCATCAGCGACATGATGGCAAGAAAGTTCCCTTTTTCCAGCAGCTCACGCATTTCAGTGCTTTGCGCAATATCCTGCACATTGCCTTCGATGGGCCAAAACTCCAAGCCATGCGCATTGACCAGCGTGTCGAAGTTTTGATGGGTCACCAAGCGCACCCCATGGCCGGCCTTTTGCAAACCCTTGCCCAAAGCCACATACGGTTCAACATCCCCGCGACTTCCTGGCGCCATTATGGCAATGCGCATAAACAACACCTCGCGTTGGTATGAGGGGCGTCACAAGCGGTCATGAGGGATATGCCTTTAGGCCCGCACGCATGGCGCCCTCGATGGCGCCATCCACTTCTTCCGCGCCGGGGAAGAACCACTCCTCCGGATCGTAACGCCCGCTGCTGTACTTGTAGATGGCGAAATCCCAGTGGTTCATGTCGCCCGCATAAGTCAGCCGGCAAATCGGCTCAAACTGGTCGCCATGTTGGCGCCCCAGGTACAGGTGAACGCCGCGGTAATTGGTCACGTAATGCGCCCCGGGTTGGCCCCGCAGTCGCTCGACGTTGAAGCGGGCCACGATGGCGTCGGCCTGCAGTTTGATCTCAGGTGTGAGTTTCGGTTTTGGCATGATTGTCTACTCCTGTTGGTATGGGCGTTTTTCGTTTGCATCGGTATTGCCTGTGGAACAGGCACATGATATAATCAGAACAGATAAGTCACTCCACTGCTAGTGAAAGCCGGCTCCAAGCCGTGCGTCCGGTAACCGGACCTAGCTACAGTGGGGTGATTTTCGTTGTATTGAATCCAAGCACCAGGATCGGTGAGCAGCCTTCTTGGCCGACGATCAGATTGCCGGTGCGATCGTAAAATGTCGGATCCCCAGATTCATCGACAAAGAACCAATTGCTCCCTGATTGTGCCTTCTGCATGTTCTAAAACTCCCGGCCAACTTGTACTATGGAACCGAGTATTTTCGGCGCACACCCACACGATGTTGCCGTCGTTGGTAGCCGCCTTTTGCAGGCCGCACCAGTGCTGGTCTTGTCTTGTCCACTTCGCGCAGGAAGATGTGCAGCGCGCGCAACGCAGCGCCCTCTGCTTCCACATCCTTGCCCAGGGCCACGTCAAACTCACGTTGCACAAACCGCTCTAGGCGAGCAGCGAAATCGGGCAGGTTCTCATTGGCTGCCAGTTATAACTGAAGCGTGACCTTATCTCCCGGTGCTCGCGTTGTGTCACGATTTGCGCGTGATCTGTCCATTACTGTTGCAGTACCAGTATTTCAGCAGGGTTTCCGGCAGGTCTGCAAGTTTCCTGGCGAATAGTGAAGTGGAATGATTGATCAGTACGTAAAGGTGCGTTCTCGCCCGAGTTACTGCTACATAGGCGAGTCGAGACCTCAAGTCTGGAACGCTGGCACTTTCCCGAACCGCATCCAATCCCACTATTATGGCTGCATCAAACTCAAGGCCCTTGCTACCGTGCAGGGTTGTCAAGAAGACCGCATTGTCCAACTGGGCAAATTTGCGAACTGATAGCCGTTTGAGGCGATCCAGCTTACCGGTCTTAGAATAAAAGGCCCGGAGCTCTACGACGTCATCAGGCCTGACTAATTCATACGGCTTCATCAGGGACGCGAAATCTAATTTTTCGACAAGAGATAGCAGCCAGTCGTGAACTAGAAGTTCACCTGATCGTAGTTCCCATAAGGCTACAAACAACTTCTGGTCGAGTTCGGCACGATGGCGTTCATCATGGATTCCACAAGCAAGTCGCGTGAGTTGACCCCAAAAGGGAAGAAGTTCATGGAAGTAGGTCTCACCGCCTGAACACCACTTTGCCATAGCAAGCACCCAGGCAATCAACTCGAATTTGGCATCGTAGTCCGGATCTTTGTCAATGGTCACGGGGAAGGCCCCATCATCCTCCAGGGCTTTCAGTATGTCCTGAAGCTTTGCTCTTGTCGGTGATAACACGGCGATACGCTTCTTATCGGTCAGCCTTCGAAGACATCGTCGCACTATTGACGCAGTCTGGCTTGACTTTACTTCCACTACATGACAAATACCAGGCGCCTGCAGACTCGACTGGTAACCCGTATTCTCACCGAGCACGACGTTACCAAGATCAATGATATTTTGAGCAGAGCGGTAGTTCGTTCTCAGCGTGACCAGATCATTCGCACTCACTTGGCCCACTGTCTCAGCGAGATCCATCAGAAAATGGGGTTTACTGCCATGTAATTCTTCGTAGATGCATTGGTTTGGATCACCAATAGCAAGCAGGGAGATCTGTCCAGACTTCACAAGGTAGGTTACAAGTTGATGAAATAGCGGACTGAGATCCTGATACTCATCAACGAACCACCAAGGGTATGCTGCGGATAGTGTCATCGCAACAGAGGGGTAGTTCCGCACAAGCTGCAACGACAGCAATTCCACACGAACGAAATCAACCGAGCTCGGATCATTCTTGATCAGGCCATGAGCGTAGTCATGCGCTAATTGCGACCAGTCCAAACCTGCCAGGGCATTTCGACTATATCCATCGGCTTCGGCGAAGACCGAATTACTGAAGCTTCCGGTTTCAGAACAAAAGTACAATCTTCGAAATTTGTCGATGTTGCCCTGAATATTGCGCCACTCATTTTGAGGAGGACGCTTGCCTTGTATCTTGAGCGCCCTATCCAACGCGTCTGAACTCTCTTTCGTTGAAGCGATCCGAAAGGGGGTGGGTATCTGCTCCGGCATCAGTAGCCGACCAACTGGCATGATAATCTCTGCAATGCAAAAGGAATGAACGGTACCGACGTAGGTTGCACCGTCGTTCACTCCCAGTAAACGAAGTTCTTTCTCGAGATTTCCCGCAAGCTGGCGAGAATAGGTGATACAAGCCACCTTCTGAGGAGACCTAACGATGCCATCGAACAGAGTTTGAGCAGCTTTGGTCGTCAGCAAGTACGTCTTGCCAGAGCCAGGCCCGGCAACGACTACTTGGTTCCCTGAAGAACGAAAGGCAGCTCGTTGTTGTGAATCATCTTCGATTTTCGCAACGCGCTTGAGATATTCAGACATAATGACTCTTGTCCTACACTTAGACGGCTACGTCCTCGGGTGCTGCCGACGCAGACGAGACCTCTCTGTCAGTCACTTTGTCTATTGGCAAACCAGGAACTATCTGGAGCACGAATTTGATTGCCTCGTCAATGTATGATGGAACCTTGTTCCAAACTATCTTCTCTGCAAGCCGTTGCGCGAATCTTCCCTTGCCCATGCCTGTAGTCTCAATTCGCCGTATAACCTTATCAATCTCCTTCCGGTCGATTTCCGCACTCATGTTCCTTTGCTGTGTTGGAGTGCCGCCGAGTTCCCTGTAAATCTCAACAAACTGTGGCCCGTAACCAACGGTAAGAAGCTCATCCTCGAGAGTTTGGCGATTGACGAAGATACCAATCTTCGCAAGTGCCTTACGGACATCCTCCCATTTCCTCGTCCTGCAATCTGTCTCGAGTGAGGTAGTCTGCGCGTTGTCGATGAGTTTTGCCAGGTCAATGCCACGCTTTAGCCCAGCATAGTGACAATTGTCGGCCTTATCTTCGCCGTCGGTTTCTAACGCGACAGTTGGGTCACCATCGGTCATTACGGCAAATGGAAGATCAAGCCCTGATGGGCCAACGAATTGCACATACGGTCGAAAATCAATGCCGCAGACGCTACACACACTGATGCCTGCGCCATCAAGTGTGTGGGAAAGCTTTCCTGCCTCCTTGAGCCTCCGGGCAATCTCTGGAACTAAGAAGAATTCAGCATCGCCTTCAACCAGTATTAGGCCTCGGGCAAAGACGATTTCGCCGCGAGTAGCATCTAAGAACCTGCTCAGATCGCGGCGCACCTTCTCATCCAGTTGGGCTATCTTGGAAGTTGATACGGCCACTATGCCGTTCTTGCTGCGTTTGAAGAGCGCAAACCACTCTGGTTCGGCTAGACTAACGATCGTGGGCGAATGAGTCGAAACCAGGATTGGGAGTTCCCGTTTGAAGACATTCTTAAAGACAAGTCTCTGCAGATGGGGGTGCAAATGTGCTTCCGGCTCCTCAATTGCAAGGATCGTAAACTGCGATTGTTGGTTGGGCTTAGCATTGGTGCGGAGACGCTCAAGATACACCAGCCACATGATGAGGTATAGTATGTTCGATAACCCTAGACTGGAATGCTCCAGAGGCAAATCCATCTCTACAAACAGCGTAAGCATTCGCTGCAAATCGTCTGCGTTAGAGGGGAGGAGACCGATTGTGGGGTGTATGGCGTGCTCATCCTCTATGACATCCACCAATAACTCTCTAATGTCTTTCTGTAGTTGCTCAACAGACGTGATCTTCTGTAAGCGTTCCGATGCTGACTTGACTTGTTGAGCCACCTGTCTAAACTCGTCGTCTTGCGCCAGGCTCATAAGTTCAACCATCCGTCGCATTGGAGAGAGGCGCCAACTCTGCATGTCTCTGTCCATATCGCGGAGCGCCGGAACAAGCACCATTCTCACGAAGCTGCGAAAACGTGTCGCCCCTTTTGTATTTGTCTCGTCGTCTCGTGCATATCGTACGATCTCATACTCGTCTTCGCCCAGCGCATCCTCAGGCTTAAGGTTTGGACGAGGACGATAAACAGAGGACAGTTTCGTCTGTAGCGGCTCACCTTCGGTAGAAACTCGGCAATCATGGGCACAGGCTAGCAGATCCTTGTCTTTGGTCGGATCAAAACCAGAAAACCAGACATGAACCTCGATTTGCGTTCCTCTGAACGGAGTGACTCGATGTGAGAAATCGCCTGTGCTTAACTGCCCCCGATAGTTTGAGTCCAATACCAAACGCAACGCCTCGAAAAAGTTCGTCTTCCCGGTACCGTTTTCTCCAAGCAGAACCGCTTTCTCGCTCAGTTGGACTTCAAAGTCCTGTAGGTTTCGGAAATTCTTGATTTGGACTTTCGAGATATACATAGTTGTTGTACCCGCTTGAGATGATTTGGTGTGATCTCAATGAGATTGCGTAGAGCCTCTTACAACTCCCCCGAAACACCTAGGCCAGGCGCTCGGTCTACTGCATCGCCCCGCCCACGTTATGATCGCGGCGCAGGATGTGGCACGCGCCCGCACCATATCGCCCCACAGGGTTTCGTTGGTTTTGCGCTTGATCATAGACATCACGGCTGTTTCGCGAGTCGGTAATAGTCCGTTTTTGGTGCACCGACGAACTCGACGAGACCACGCGCCTTGAGGTCGGTGATGTTGCGCTGGGCTGCGGCCCACGAAACCTGCCATTGTTGCGCCAGGGTCAGCCCAGCCAGATAGTCGCCCGGCCATTATCTGAGCGATGAACCACTGCTGGTGAGCAGTTACAGCCTCATTCAACCTCAGCCGCCATTCGCCGATCACAACCGATCGTTAGCCGCGAGGCATCATGTTTCAAGTTTACCACAATTCCATGCTTACAGAAAACCAACAAGCCGATCCACTGGGAGATCGGCAGGCCCACGAGCAGGGCCGCATGGCAGAGGAAGATAAGGCAGGACACACGGATGCGTAGCGCCGTGGCAACTGGAACTCGACGGGCAAAACGTAGTCCACGATTCTGCAGATTATGCATCTCTGGGTGTCTTGTCCGACTGATAGGCGATCGCCATCGTGTTGCCGGGCAGGAAGTTCGACATCAAGTAGCGCAGCGATTGTTCTCGATCCTTACCGCCATCGTCGCTCAACAGCAACTGCTCGCAGAAGGCGGCAATGTCTTCGACGATCCGTTCATAGCGATAGTACGCCAACGCGTACGCGTCGAGCTCGGCTTGACCATAGCCCTGGTAGAACAGGGTCTCTTCCTCTTGCGGGGTGCGCACGTTACCGAATTGGCCGCCGCCGATAAACATCAAATCTCGCTCTTTGGGCGCCAGGATCGGGTTGTCCCAATCCACGATGTAGAGGGCGCCGCTGGTCGTGATCAAGATGTTGCCGGCGTGAAGATCGGAGTGACAGACAACGAACCCTGGTGATCGAGCCTGAAGCGCCAGGGCGAGCCGTTCTGCGCGGCCGACGAGATCGAGAATCTGAGCCTGCCTGGCCTGCAAAAACAGAGCGAGTCTTGCGGCCACAGGGTCGGCAAACGCCTCGTTCGCCGCGCGCATCAGGAGCTTCCTCACGGTTGCTCGCCAATGCGATGAGTATGTTTCCTGCTGGATATGAGCTGTGAGCGCGGGCGGTACGTCAGCCGTGTGGATGGCCTTGAGCGCTGCGCCGAAATCGGCCCATTGGCGCTCCGACAAGGTGATCTCATAACCATCCCGGCCATCAACAAACGGATAAAGAATGACGGTGAAGGCGTTCAGGCGCGCCCACGGCTGTCCAGTCTTGTTTGTCAGTGGGGCGATGATCTGCGCGACCCCTTGGTCGCTGAGGAATCTGGGCAAGGCCACAGAGGTCTCGTCAAAGATGCCGCTGCGCAGCTTCAGGAAATAGGGCGCACCGTCATCCGCCATGACGCGATAGACGGTCGTGTTCCGATCGGCGCCGAGAGGCAAGAACGTGACCTGAACGGCACGCAACCCATATTCATCCCGCATACAGGTGGCGATTCTTTCGGCTTGGAGATCGTTCATGTGCATGAACGATTATGCCAGAAACCAGCCCCTTGTCAAAGTGCAGCAGATCCAAATGCAGCGCACCTTCAACCACCGAAAACACAGAAAACACAGAGAACACAAAAAACGGCAGGTCAGGCGCCAAGTGGCAGCTTCTTTGCGTTCTGTGTGATCTCTGTAGTCAAATACCAAACGGGCGGCCGTGTGTGGCCGCCCATCCATCCGAACCTGATGCCCTTCAATCGTCGGCGTTGACATCCGCGCCGATGACGCGGAAGCGCCGGGGCATCGGCAGCAGCGATGGCGACTCAACGGCATCGAGTTGGTTGGGTGTCTGCCATGCGGAGCCGCCGTGCAGTTGCGCCGGCTGCGCCACCGGATTGACGATGATCATCGGCTGCGCTTGCGGCGGCGGGCGCGACTCCAGCGGCGCTTGCGGGGTCGGCAGGGAACGACGCATGAGCGACGCAATCAGCAGGCTGGTGGGAATGCTGGCCGCCACACCAACGACCACACCGATCGCCACGGCCATAGACTCCGTGCTCATCCGCTGGCCGACCACGTACGCCAAGACGCCGGCAAAAACCAACAGCGTCAAAGGAATGAGCTTCTTCATTCGTACCTCCCGTGATTGTGCAGTGCAACGCGTGATGGTCAATGTTCACCGTTGCGACGTGTGATGGCGACATGTCACAGCGCGATCAGCTGCCTGGCCTCGGTTGGGCTCCAGCGCCGCGAACGCCGCCCGCCTTCACGCAGCGCGCCCACCAGGCGGCCCAGGGTGCTCTCGCCAATCCAGGCCGCTTGAAAGCGCACGGTCTGGCCCTTGGTCACGAGCAGGAAATCGCCCGCGCCGGTCAGTTTTTCCGCGCCAGAGCCGGCCAGGCCGGTCGCAATCTTCGCTTCTTCCGGGCTGGTGACGCTGCCCACAAGACGCACAGGGAAATTGGCCTTCAGCAGCGGCCCCACGGCCGTACTGGTTGGCTTCTGCGTGCAGCACACAAGGTGAATGCCTGCCTCGCGCCCGCGCTGCGCCAGGCGCGTGAGCAGCCTTTCCACATCCTTGCCGCCAGCCTGCACCAGATCGGCCAGCTCATCTACGGCCACAATCAGACGCGGAGAATCCACCGGGCGCCGCAGTTGGCGCGCCATGGCGTCACGCCGCTCCATCTCGGCCACGAGGTCGCTGAGCACGCTGAGGACTTCTTTCTTGTCGGCCACGAGCGGCCGCAGCAGGTGCGGAAGCCCATCCAGGGGGCCAAAGCCGCGTCCCTTGGGGTCAATCAGCACCATTTGCAAGGCGCCCTGGCGATTGTGCATGGCGAGCGAGGAAAGCAGCGCGCGCGCCAACGCGGTCTTACCGCTGCCGGTCGTGCCGACGATCAGGACATGGGTCACATCGGGCGACGACAGGCGCAGAAGGAGAGGCGTCTGTTCTTCGTCAACGCCCAGGACGCCGGTGATGGGAGGAATGGTGGCGAGGCGCGCGCACAGCGGCACCAGTTCGATACGCGGCGCGGCAGTTTCACGAGCCACTTCGATGCTGATCTTGTCGCCATCGCGAAAGATGCGCGTCGAACGGGCGCCCAACGCCAGGGCAATCTCTTCAGCCAGCGCGCCCACGCGGTTGATTCGAGTGCCCATCGGCGTCACCAAATCAAAACGCACGAAGCGAGCGGTGACGGTGCCCCCCGCCACCCGTCCGCCCACCTTATGGCTGGCCAACACCGCCTCGATGCGGTCTGCCTGCATGTCGAGTTTGCGCTGCATAGGATGATCCTCCTCGGACGCTCCGTGCGTCGCCGGCTTCCTGCCAGAAGCGGGCGCTGATGGAGGCGGGCCGTCACGTCCGACGGTGCGCGGCCCCACCCAAAAACCTGGTACACTGGTAGGGCCGGCGAAAGGATCTTCTCTTATGTGCGCAAAACCAACGATTGCCCTAATCGAACAAGTGTTCTTAGTATATCAGAACATTTGTTCTATGTCAAGATGTACGAATGACGAATTTGCCAGCAGATTGGGCGCTCCGCGGAAAGACAGCGCGGGGCTGCGATCATGACGCCGAGGGCGGGATCTCCAGGCGCAGCTGCGTCAGGAACTGCTGCATGAATTCGGTGCGCGACCTGGCTTCTGCGCGCGCGCTCGCCGTGTGCATAAGATCGCCCAGGCGCAGCAGCTTGACGTAGAAGTGGTCGAGGACGGCGGTCGTATCGTCCGGCGGCCGCTGGTCAGGGAAGGGCTGGGCGCTGTCATACAGCGGCTTGCGCTGCGAACCGCCCAACAGCAGGCAGCGGGCGATGCCGATCGCGCCGATGGCGTCGAGGCGGTCGGCGTCTTGCACGACCATAGCCTCCAGTGTCGCTGGCGCGATGCCCGCAGAAAAACTGTGCGCGGCGATGGCGTGTTCGATGGCTGGAATCAAGGATGGCAGGTAGCCGCTGGCGCGTAGGAATTCGCCGGCGGCCGCGGCCGCCAGCGTGGAGGCGTGGCCGCGCTGCGGCGACGACTTGGGCAGCAGAACGCAGTCATGCAGCCACGCCGCAGGCAGCACGATTTCCAGGTGGGCGCCCTCGGCTAAGGCTATTCGGCGCGCGACAACGACTACCCGGCGTACGTGCTCCAGGTCGTGGGCGGGGTCGGCATCGGCCAGGCGCGGACGCAGGAACTCCAGGCAGCGCGCGGCCCAGAGCGTTTCGTCAAATGGTCGTGTTGGTGGATTCATGGGGTCCGGTATAGCACGGAAAGATGAGGGATGACAGATGAAACATTACACAGTGGAGATGGCGACCGCGGCGGCGTGCAGCGAGGCGCTGGCGATTGGCTGAATCGTTCGTTCTCAGGTAAAATCTATGCGTCTGTGCGTTTTAGAGACAGCATCCCCGAATTCTTTGCCCACCGTTGACCCGGCGACGCCGGGTGCGCGGCCGAGCAGAAGGCGTTGGCATTGGTTGTGGAAGAACTCCATGGTACATCCCGGGCATCGTTAATTCAGGTTCTACGTAATCGCGGCTTTTCACGCCTGTGGGCGGCCCAAGCCATCTCGTTGACGGCGCAATCCATGGTCAATTTTGCCGTCATTGTCTTAACCGAGCGGGTCACGCAGCGGTCTTTGTTCACCAGCCTGGCCATCCTGTCCTTCGTGATCCCGCCCGTGCTTGTCGGCGCCTTTGCAGGCGTGGTGGTGGATCGCTCGAACAAGCCCTTCATGCTGTGGATCACCAACCTCCTGCGCACGGGGCTGATGATCGGCTACTTTCTATTCGATCGTGACTGGTCGCCAGTGGTTTTGCTCTCTGGCATCTTCCTGATCACGGCGCTGTTTGCCGCCGTATCGCAGTTCTTCGGCCCAGCCGAAGCCGCCACGATTCCACTGTTGGTGCCGCGTCACCAACTCCTGTCAGCCAATGCGCTCTTTGCCACCACCTACAACGCATCCCTGGTCGTAGGGATGGCGATTCTTGGCCCGCTCCTGGTGACATTCCTCGGCCTGCGGCGTTTATGGCTTTTCATTGCGGTCTTGTACGGTCTCTGCACCATCCTGGTGGCGCGCCTGCCATCGGGCGATCGCAGCCAGGAACGCCCCCTGCGCGCCATTCTGCGCGAGTCAACCGATGGCCTGGCCGCGACCTTCTATCGCGAGTTCTGGCTGCCGGTGCGCGAGGGCTGGTCGTTCATGGCCAATTATCCGCCCGTGCGCACGGCCACCATTAACCTGTCGCTCGCCTCAACCATTCTGCTGGTGGTCGCGACGCTCGGCCCAGGCTTTGTCAGCCGCGTGCTCGGTCGCAACCCGGAAGACGTGAGCTTCCTGCTGCTGCCGGCCAGCCTGGGCATGGTATTGGGCATTGTGCTGGTGGGCCGCGTCGTGCGCCGCACCGGCCCTTCACGCCTGATCAGCCTGAGCATGGTGAGCGGCGCGCTCTTCCTGGCCGGCCTGGCCTTGTCGCCCACATGGGGCGCCAGCCTGGCGCATCTAATTTGGGGAGCCGCCGCGCCAGCCAACCTCGTCGGCGATATCATTTTAGGCGGCGCCGTGGTGATGGCGATGGGGCTGGGTGTGGTCAATTCCTTCATCACCGTACCCGCCTACACGCAGCTGCAAGAGGAAACGGATGAGAACATGCGCGGCCGGGTCTTCGCCTCGCTGTTCATGATTACCGGCACTCTCTCCATGCTTCCCGTGCTTTTTGCCGGCGCGCTGGCCGATTGGCTGGGGCTGATCACCGTCATGGTCGTGGTCGCGGTCGTCATGGGCGCGGCCGGCTTGGTCACTATGGGCCGCCACTCTCCTGCGCCTCAACCAGGCGCGTAAGCCGACGGGCCGCCCGGAGCCTAAGCCTGAACGCACGAGCGCCACGCTGGTAGTCTTGGCGACGAGCAGCAGCAGTGCGCACGACACCCCAAAGTTGACACGTATCATTCCGCTGGTTGCGCCCGGTGGGCGATCTGTCAGGTATCTGTCGCTGACCTATGGGGCGCCAGGCCGCCGGCTGCTCCATAATCAACGGACTCTGTATGCGCGACTGCCGCCCGTTGCCCCGCGGATGACGGCATAAGCGGTGCAAATCACGAATTTCGGAGGCGCCTATGTTGTACGGGGAAAGGGTTCGTCTACGGGCCGTCGAGCGCACGGATCTGCCAACGTTCGTGCGCTGGTTCAACGATCCAGACGTGCGCCAGTATGTGCTGATGTCCGAACCGATGTCCATGGCGATGGAGGAGCGCTGGTTCGAGAATCGGCTGAGCCGCACCGATGATTATCTCTTCGGCATCGAAGCGCACGTCGGCGACGCGTGGGTTCACATTGGCAACAACGGTCTGCACCGTATTGACTGGAAGAGCCGCATTGCCACCTTTGGCATTGCGCTGGGCGAAAAGGCCTATTGGGGCCAGGGTTACGGCACGGACGCCACGCGCACCATCCTTCGGTTTGCGTTTGGCGAGCTGAACCTGCACCGCGTCGAGCTCGATGTCTACGACTTCAACCCGCGCGGCATTCGCTGCTACGAAAAGGCCGGCTTCCGCCATGAAGGCGTCAGGCGCCAGGCCATCTTCCGCAACGGCCAGTACCACGATGTGCTGACCATGTCGGTTTTACAGCACGAATTCATGATGCCCGGCGCCTGAACCGTCCTATGACGGCCGCAGCGCGCGGCGCAGCACCTTACCATTCGCGGTGCGGGGCAGATCGGGCACAAAATAGACCAGACGCGGGCATTTGTAGCGGGCGAGGTGGGCAGCGGCAAAGGTCATGATCTCCTCAGCGCTGATGCGCTGGCCGGCGGCCGGGATGACATAGGCCGCGATGACTGTCTTGTCAGGACCGACCGCCTCGCCCACCACCGCGCAGTCCGCTACGCCCGGGTGATCCTTCAGCACGCGCTCCACCTCGAAGGGCGACACCCGATAGCCAAAGCTCTTGATGATGTCATCCTTGCGCCCCAAAAACCAGAAATAGCCGTCCGCATCTTGCCGCGCATAGTCGCCGGTCAGAAACCAACCGCCCCGGCGCACGCGCGCCGTCTCATCCGGCTGGTTCCAGTAGCGCAAGAACAGACCGGGATCATCCTCGGCAATGCAGATCATCCCCTCTTCGCCCACCGCGACCTCGTGCAGATCAGCGTCCAGCAGTTTGACGGTGTGCCCCGGCTGCGGAAAACCGACCGCGCCCGGCCGCAGCGGGCGACTGCGCGGCTGCGAGAGGTAGTAAGAGCATTCTGACATGCCGATGGCTTCGTAAATGTCAAGACCGAAGCGTCGGCGCCAGCCGTTCAACACATCGTCCGAAAGATGTTCACCCGCGCACATGCAGTGGCGCAGCGTGGGCACATCGGCCGCGCCGCAGGCAGTCTTGGAGAGAATCTGGCGGTAGACGCTGGGCACGCCGATGAAGATCGTGGCCCCATGCCTGGCAATCAGGCGCGGCCAGCGCGCCGCGTCCGCTTGACCGGCAAAGACGATGACGGTATGCCCCAGGTAGAGCGGGTCCATCAAGGCCGTACCAAGCACGTAGGTCCAGTTGAAGGCGCCCGAGTGCACAATGCGATCCTGGCCCTGGAAATCAAACCAGGCGCGCCAGGCCGGCGCATGGCCCAGCAGGGCGCGATGTGCGTGCAGCACGCCCTTGGGGTAGCCGCTGGTGCCAGAGGTGTACACCAGGTAGGCCGGATCATCCCCCCGCGTGGCCGGCGCGCAGCCTGAGTCAGGCTGCTCTGCCAGCAGTTTGGTCAGAGCGTAAGCCTGCGCACGCTGCCGGCCCGCGGCATCTGCTACAATCGGCGCGGAAGCGCCCGTCAGCAGCACATGGCGCAGGTCAGGCAGGACGGGCAGCTGCGCGGCCAGCGGCAACCAGGAGTCCGCGTCCGTTACCAGGACGCTGGCGCCCGCGTCTGCGGCCACGTAGGCCAGTTCATCGGCCGTCAACTGCGGCGATGTCGGCGCGGCAATGGCGCCGGCCTTGAGCGCGCCCAAGAACACCGTGGGGAAATCCAGGCTGTTGGGCAGACGAATGAGGACCCGCGCCCCGGCGGCGACGCTCAGCGCGGTCAGGACGTGGGCAAAACGACTGCTGCTGGCCGCCAGCTCGGCGTAGGTCGCCTGCTGCACGGCGCCGCCTTCATCCTCAACGATCATCGCCGCCTGGCCGGCGCGTGACGTGTGCAGGTGCGCATCCGTGCAGGCCGCGCCGATGTTGAACGACGCAAGTTCCTGGTCAGGCATAGCGGGTCAGGCCGCCTTGTAGCCAATCATGCGCAGGAAGCCTTTGCGCCAGGCGATGTCCTCCTCGCCCTCGATTCCCTGCGGCGACGCGCCGTCAATCACGCCGAGGATGCCGCGGCCCTGCATGGTCTGCGCGACAATCACCTCAACCGGATTGGCCGTGGCGCAGAAAATGCGACATACTTCCGGCACCTGTTTGAGCGCGTTCAGCACGTTGACCGGATAGAAACCTTCTCCCAAGAACAAGATGAAGGTATGACCGGCGCCGAGGGCCAGTGCATTCTGCTGCGCCAACTCGATCATCTCCGGGTTGGTGCCGCTCCAGCGCACCAGGCATTTGCCCGACGCCTCGCAGAAGGCCAGGCCAAATTGAATGCCCGGCACGGCGTTGATCAAGGCTTCGTGGATATCCTCGATAGTCTTGATGAAATGCGATTGACCCAGAATGACATTGATGGCTTCTGGTTTCACGATCTGAATGGTGGTTAGTTCCATGATTCACGCGTCCTTTATGAGCCGTTATCACGCCGACGAGCCTGCGCGCGATCGGCGCGGCGCCGACCGGTTTCAGCTCTATTATACACGACACAATCAAACGGGCGAGAAGCAAAGGGCCAAAACGATAGCGGCGCGGCCGTGATTTTCTACGCTCCATGCCGTCATAAACTAGACGAAGGAGGTCAACGTGGATGCAGTAACCCTGGGGTTGTTTATTCTAGGATTGGCCCTGCTGATCGCAGGCGCCGAAGTGCTCGTGCGGGGCGCAGCGCGGCTGGCGCGCAGCCTGGGCATCTCGCCGATCATCATTGGATTGACCGTGGTCGCGTTTTGCACCAGCGCGCCCGAACTGGCTGTGGGGCTGCAGGCCAGTCTGGGCGGCGAGGCCGATATTGCCCTGGGCAATGTCATTGGCAGCAACATCTTCAACGTCCTCTTCATTCTTGGGATCTCGGCGTTGATCGGCCCGCTGGTTGTTCATCAACGCTTGATCCAGCTGGATGTTCCCTTGATGATCGGGTTGTCCGCGGCCGTGTTCCTGATGGCTCTGGACGGTCGTATTGGTCGCGTGGACGGTTTGCTGCTGGTGCTGGGGGCAATTGCCTACACCATCTTTGCCGTGCGCGCCAGCCGCCACACCGAGCCTGACGTGCAGCGAGAATACGAAAAGGAATTTGACGCCGGCCGCCAATCCTCGCGCGTGGTTGACCTGCTTCTCATCATTGGCGGGCTGGTGATGCTGGTGCTCGGCGCGCGCTGGTTGGTGGGAGGCGCGGTGTCTCTGGCCCGCGTCTTGGGTCTAAGCGAACTGATCATCGGATTGACCATCATTGCCGCGGGCACGTCGCTGCCAGAGGTAGCCACATCGGTCATCGCCAGTTTGCGCGGCGAGCGTGATATTGCCGTAGGCAACGTCGTGGGCAGTAACTTGTTCAACCTCCTGTTCGTGCTTGGCGCTTGCAGTCTAGCGTCGGCGCAAGGCATCGCCGTGCCCACCGCGGCGCTGCGCTTGGACCTGCCCGTCATGCTGGCCGTCGCGTTCGCTTGCTTGCCGATCTTCTTCACTGGCTATCGGATTGCGCGTTGGGAAGGCGCGCTTTTGTTCGGATACTACGTCGCCTACACGATTTACCTGGTGCTCGATGCCGTTGGTCATGATGCGCTGCCGACCTTCAGCGCCGTCATGCTGCTGTTCGTCGTGCCGTTGACCATCATCACCCTGGCGGTCGTCGTGGTGCGCCAAACCAGGCTGAACCGTGCAGAAGCCAGCTCGTAACCGCGGCCGCCCGTGTAGGTGCGCCGTGGGTCGTGTTTGGTTGATCATCCCGCGCCGAAGGGAAATCTGGCAGCTTACGCCAGGAACAAAGCGCGTGGAACTGCGTATTGGCTGACAGAAAAGGGGCGTGATATGCAGTATCATGCTCATCGTGCCAGCATGACAAACGCCGGCGTGCGCTTGAAAAATCCGCGCCGCCCGCAGGTTCAATGGCAATGAGGAGTAAAAATGGTTGATTTGAGTTTACTGAGCAATAAGCTTGCCTGGCTGGCTGTGATACCAGTCCTGGGCATTCTCGTTTTTTGGCATGAGCTCGGCCACTTTCTGGCTGCGCTCTGGATGAAGGTCAAGGTCGAGGAGTTTGGATTTGGGTACCCGCCGCGCATGGCGACGCTCTTCGAGCGCAAAGGCATCAAGTTCACGCTCAACTGGCTGCCGTTGGGCGGCTTTGTACGCATGGCCGGGGAAGAAAGCGGGTTTGACAGCGAGGGCAGCCTCAATTCCAAGAAGCCCTATCAGCGCGCGATCGTGCTGCTGGCCGGACCGCTGATGAACTTGATCCTCGCGCCAATTCTGTACGCCATCGTCTTCACATCGGGCGTTTCCTACCCCCTGGGGAAGGTCGAAATCAATGCCGTCGCGCCAGGATCGCCCGCCGTACAGGCTGGCTTGCAGGTGGGGGATCAGTTCCTGCTCGTGGGCGATACTCGTCCAACCAGCACGGACGATGTGCGCGCGGCCATCTTGCAGAATCGCGGCCGGCCGCTGCCCATCACCATCCTGCGCGGCGGACAAACGCTCAACCTGACCATCACGCCCCGCACGGCGGCTGAGACGCCCGCGGGCGAAGGCGCAGCAGGCATCGCGATTGAACGTGGGTTGATCACAGCCGCCAACTTCGGCCAGGCCCTGACCATGGGCGTACAGCGCACCGGCGAAGTGGTCATCCTGATGACCACAGGCCTCGGCCAATTGGTCCGCAGCCTGATCGCGCCCGCGCCCGATGCAGCCCCCATGGGCGGCGTCGCCGGCCCCGTCGGCATCGCTCGCATCACCGGGGAATTGGCGCGCCAGGGCATCTTGCCGCTCATCGAGCTGACCGCTTTTCTGAGTCTCAACTTCTTCATCATCAACCTGCTGCCGCTGCCCGCGCTGGACGGCGGACGACTGGTGTTTGTGCTGCTGGAAGCGCTTCGCCGCGGCAAGCGCATCCCGCCTGAGCGCGAAGCGCTGGTGCATTTGGTCGGGATGGTGGGGCTTTTGGCGCTGATGGCGGTGATTTCGTACTTCGACCTGTCGGCCTGGTGGAGCGGCGCGCCTCTCTTCCCGGCGCAATAAGTCAGCTACCGATTCAATCTCCAAACGACCCGGCAAAGTTGGGCTTCCAAACCGGCGGTGTTATAATCACCGCCGGTTTCCTTATGCAAAAACTCCGCCTTCTCACATCGCCCATCACCGCGCTTTTCTGGCTGACGGCCGGCAGCGTCTGGTTTGTCTGGCACGGCTGGCAGGCCGTCCATCACCCAAGCTCAAGCGCCACGCCAGGCTACTTCGACTGGTTCCGCTACCTGGACCGTCTGACCCCGACATGGGGCGCGGCCTTGATCCTCGCGCTGCTGCTCATGCTGGCGGGCGGCTGGCTCCTCTGGCGTAACGCCCGTTTTGACCGTTGGCTGGCGGGGGCAACCCTGGTCGGATTGCTGGCCCTGGCTCTGCGCCGGCCAGCCGTCAACGGCCTCAGCCTGTTGCTGCTGATCGTGCTTGCCGCGGTGACGGCCGCGGCCGGCCGCTGGCTGATGCGCCGCCTGGGATTGCTCACCGACGGGACCGCAGCGACGCTCTTCTTCGCGTGGATTATCGGCTGCGGCCTGCTGATCTTGACTGCCCTGGCGCTGGGCCTTGTGCACGGGCTGTCTGCCTGGACTTTGGGCGCGGCGCTGATCGTGGGCGCGCTGGTGTCATGGCGCGATCTACGCTGGCTGGTGCGATCGGCGCTCGCCTGGCATCCCGCGCTGCCCGCCGCCAGCAGTCAGCGGCTCCTGGCGCTGGCGCTGGCCCCCTTTGCACTGCTTGATTTGCTGGGCGCGCTGGCCCCCAGCGCCGCGTTCGACGCCACCTGGTACCATCTCTTCATCCCGCGCTTGTTCTTGCAGGCTGGCAGCCTGGCCTATTTCCCCGCGCACTACCGCAGCTTGTGGCCTGGCAATGTGGAGATGCTCAATCTGTGGGGCCTGGCGCTGGCCGGCGACCAACTGGCGCAGTTGATCGGGTTAGGCCTGACGCTGCTGCTGCTCCTGGGCGTCTTTGTCGCCGCGCGCCAGTGGTTTGGCGCGCAGGTTGGACTGCTCGCCGTCGTGCTTCTTTTCTCCACGCCGGATATTGCCACTTATGCCCCTTCGGCCTATGTGGACATTCCCCTGGCTCTGTTCCTGTTGGCGGCAGCGCTGGCCTGGCTGCGCTGGCATGCCACGGACGCGCCGGGCTGGCTGCTCATCGCTGCGCTGAGCGCGGGCCTGGCGGCCGGGACGAAACTCTTGGGCTGGCCTTACCTGGCGCTGTTTGGGCTGACAACCCTGGCGCGTTTATTCTGGCGGCCGGCCGCGGCCGGCCGCGGGCGGCTGCTGGCGGCCGTTATCCTCGTCGCCGCGCTGCCTTCGCTGCCCTGGCTCGCCCGCGCCTGGATGCTGGGCGGCGATCCAATTATCCCCTTTGGCTACCGTTGGTTTGCCGAAACAACCTGGAACCGCTGCGCTGATCTTCTGCACCGCGCCCACTTTGCTTATGTTGGCGTTGGCCGCGTGCGCAGCGCAGCCAGCCTGGGGGTGGCCCTGCAGTTGGTCGCCCTGTACGCCAGCGGCATCTGGCTCAGCCTGGCCTGGCCGTTGACTCTGCTGCGGCTGTTGGCTGGGGAGTTCGGCGACAAGCGACGTGCCGTTTTCGGGCTACTGGCGGCTGGCGCGCTGCTGACCATTGTCCAGGCCGTTCTCTTTCCCATGCCGCGCTTCTTTGTCATGGCCCAGGCCGTAGGCGCGATCGCCGCGGCCGCATGCACCTGGCCGCTGCTGACGCGCGGCCGCGGCTGGGCGCGCAACGCCGCGGCGATCTTATTGGTCTTCGTCACGATGCTTGGTCTGGCCCATGCAGCGTCTGCGCGGCTCGACGCCCCGCGGGTGGTGCTGGGGCTGGAAAGCGAAAGCGCCGCCTTGAGCCGGGGTCTGCCCGAATACGCGGCCATGGCCTGGGCTAACCAGCATCTCCCGATCAACGCGCGTGTGCTGAATTGGTCGCTGCGCGGCTCGTTCCTGGCGCGTGACCAGGCGCCGGTTGACCCGGCCTTCCAGGGGCTGCTCGATTTTGGCGCGCTGACGGACGCGCAGCGCTTCCTGGCGCGGCTGCACGAATTGGGGATCACACATCTGCTCGTGCTGCCGGATGGCAGCCAATTTTTCTATCCCCAGGGTCGCGAAGTGGCCGCGAACCTGGATGCCTTTCTAGCCGCGGTAGCTGACCGCCTGACGCTTTTGCACGAAGAAAATGGCACGCGTCTCTACGCGCTCGACACGCAGGGCAGCGCGCCGCCCATTCCCCTGCCAGGCCTGGAACTTTGCCGCTAGTCAACAAGAAAGCCCGGCTTCGGTGAGAAGTCGGGCTTTTTGTGTAGAAGAATTTCAGGCGCAAGGCACTTACAAGGTTGGCGTCACGGCATGGCGTGTATCCACGATCAAGGTTGCGCGCCGGGTGATGTCTGCCCAATCGTAGGTAGAATGGTCTGTCGCCACCACCACGCAATCGGCCGTCTCAAGCGCAGACTTCAGATCGCTCACCGATGCCAGCGCGTGGCCGTTATGCTGTACGGTCGGGACGTGCGGGTCGTGGTACGTCACGGCCGCGCCTTTGGCGCGCAGCAGTTCGATGATGTCCAACGCAGGCGACTCACGCACATCATCCACGTCCTTCTTGTAGGCCACACCCAAGACCAAAACCTGGCTGCCGCGCAGCGGTTTGCCGGCGTCGTTTAGCCCATCCTGCACTTTGTTGACCCAGTAGCGCGGCATTTCGCTGTTGATTTCGCCGGCCAATTGAATGAAGCGCGCATTGTAATTCAGCGTCTTCAATTTCCACGACAGATAGTGCGGATCGAGCGGGATACAATGTCCACCGACGCCAGGGCCAGGCGTGAACTTCATGAAACCATAGGGTTTGGTATTGGCCGCATCAATGACTTCCCACACATCAATGCCGAGCTTGTCACACATGATCGCGATTTCGTTGACCAGCGCGATGTTGACCGCGCGGAAGGTGTTCTCCAATAGCTTGACCATCTCCGCGGTTTGCGTCGAAGAGACCGGCACGATCGTGTGGATGGCCTGGCGATAGAGGGCAACGGCTACCTCCAGGCAGTCGGCGGTCAGGCCGCCGACGACCTTGGGTGTATTCTCCACCAGGTAATCCTTGCGCCCGGGGTCAATGCGTTCCGGCGAGAACGCCAGGAAAAAATCATGGCCGGCGCGCAATCCGCCCGCCTCGAGCATAGGGCGCAGCAGTTCCTCCGTCGTACCCGGGTAGGTCGTTGATTCCAGCGACACCAACATGCCGGGGTGCATATGCCGGGCCACCGATTCACCTGCCGCAATCAGGTAACGCACATCCGGGTCGCGTGTCTTGCTCAGCGGCGTGGGCACGCAGATGATGGCGGCGTCGCACGCGGCCAGGGCGCCAAAATCGGTTGTGGCCGACAGGGTGGCCGCGGCGGTCAGGCGAGCCAGGCGATCGCTCGCGACATCTTCGACATACGATTCTCCCCGATTGATCGCCTTGACCTTGGTTGGATCCACATCAATGCCGACCACCGTGAAACCAGCTTCGGCAAAGGCCGCGGCCAGCGGCAGGCCGACATACCCCAGGCCGATGACGGCAATGTGGGCGGCGTGTGTATTCAGTTTTGTCAACAGTTGAGATTTTATTTCTAGCATCGTTTTTGGGACTCAATTCTATAGCCGCCGAATGAATTCGGGGCGAAAGGGCGTTCCGCCGCAAGGTCGGCCTGCGCCGACCAATATCTCGTCAACCAGGTGGACGCATGGCGGTACGCCCATCAGGCGCGATTTCAATCGCTCTGTCTTACGACGGCACACCGCTTCAGTAGTTACCTCTATGTTGTTTATCTGCGCAGCGCGTCCGCCACGCGCTGGATCGTCTCCGCCAGGGGCACGGCGGGCGTCCAGCCGGTGAGCGCGTACAGTTTGCTCGTATCGGGCACCCGTCGGCGCATGTCTTCAAAACCAGGCGCGTAGGCATCCGCGTAAGGGACAAAGCGGATGCGCGGGTCATCCGCGGTTGGGGGCGATTGCGGTGTGAGCACCTGCAGGATCAGGCGCGCCAGATTGAGGATGGTAATCTCTTCGGTGCCACCCACATTGAAGACTTCGCCCACTGTGTCAGAGCGCTCGGCCAACGCCAACGCCGCGCGCACCACGTCGGCCACGTCACAAAAACAGCGGCTCTGCTGGCCGTCGCCGTAAACGGTCAGCGGCTGCCCGGCCAGCGTCTGCCCGACCAGGCGCGGAACCACCATGCCGTAACGGCCGGTTTGGCGGGGCCCCACCGTGTTGAAGAAGCGCATGATGGTGACAGGCAGATTCTTCTCGTGGTAATAGGCCAAACCCAAGAACTCGTCTACCATTTTGCTCGCCGCATAAGCCCACCGGTTCTTCTTGGTCGGGCCGAGGAGCACGTCGTCCTCTTCGCTGAACGGTACGCGGCTGCCTTTGCCGTACACCTCCGAGGTCGAGGCGATCAAGACGCGCGCCCGATAGCGGGCCGCCGTGCGCAGCACCGCTTCCGTGCCCATGACATTGGTTTGGATGGTGTGCACTGGCTGCCGCACAATCAGCTCCACGCCCACGGCAGCGGCGAGATGAAAAACCATGTCACATTCGCTGGTCAAGCGGTCGAGCACCATATCGTTGGTGATCGAGTCAATGGCGAACTGAAACGCAGGTTGGCCGACCAGGTGGGCAATGTTCTCAAAACGCCCCGTGGATAGGTCATCCATGATGGTGACCCGGTGGCCGGCGGCCAAGAGCGCCTCAGCCAGATGACTACCAATAAAACCGGCGCCGCCGGTAATCAAAACGCGCACAAATCACCTCACTTGTCTTCGGCGTCAGCGGCTTGATCGTTGGGCGCTTCGCTGCCCTGATTCGGCGCTTCTTCATGATACCGAACCTTGCGCCCTTTACCCCGCGTCCCGCGGCGCAGGTGCGCCTGCTCGCGTTCACGTGCGATCTCGATCAGGTCCAGCGGATCCATATCATCCGGGGCAGCCAGTTCAAGCCCATCCACCGGCACCTCGGCGGGACGGGCGCGCCCGAGGAAATTCAACAAGATACGGACGCGCTGCGTGGGCGTCGTGGGGCCTTCGAAGACGCCCATCAGGCCTTGCAAGGCTCCTGCGCGGATTCGTACGCGATCACCGGGTTGGAACGTGTGCGTAGGCAGTCCGCCCTCGGCCCAAATGTGATCCACGCGCTCACGAATGGCTTGGATGACCTCATCTCCCAGGATGGCTGGCCGCCGTTCGACCGCCACCACACCACGGATACCGGGCGTCCAGGCAATCGCGGCGTAACCGGTGACTTCAAAATCTATACGAGCAAACAAGTAGCTCGGAAAATAAGGCGTCGTCGTGTGGCCTGGGCGTGGGTGCAAGGATTTGAGAGTTGGTAGATAGGTTTCGATCGAGCGTGATTCAAGAATCTCGGCAACCAGGTACTCAGCGTTCGGTTTGACGTGCAGCGCATACCAGTGTAACAATGCAGCGCCTCTGCGAGAGATGTGCAATCAGCATTCAGGCAATGATTGCCGCGCTAGTTTAACACAAATCGCCCTGCTCTCACAAATGAAAACAGGGCGATGCATGGAGACGGTTGCGTATTTGGCGGTTTGCCAACCGCTCTGTAGAATCCACGCGCAAGAGGCTAAGGCAGATTGCGGCGCAGCCAGGTTAAGGCGTAACCAAGCAGGGAGCGACGATCTGGGATGGCGTCCGTTTCCTGCACCACGTCATCGCCCGGCAAAAAAGTCCAGGCCAAGAGCACAATGACAGCACTCAGGATCAACCACGGCATGTTCTTCCTCCTGACATCACAACTATCATATTATGGCGCGCCGAGGTGAAACGAGGGTGAATTTTATGCGTCCGCGGCCTGACGATTTGTTCATCTATGGTCATCAAGTTGCCTCACGACCGAGCCAACCGAGCTGTTGGCGGTTATCATCTCATGCTGGCCGATTTGATTATCTGGGCCGTGTAGAACAACGAGTGAGGTCATCAGTCGGTTCCCAACCTGATGGTGCAAACGGGCGCAATTCGATTAAGGCTCGATGAGTAACAGGCATGGACATTCAAATCAAACTTGGCGAACCCCTGTGGCGAGCTGTCGGTCAACGCCGCTTGCAGATCGCATGGCCGGATGATGATAACCCGCCAACTGTCAACGATCTCCTGATCTATCTGCAGGACGCTTACTCCGGCTTCGACGTCGCGCTGACCACGGCCGCTGGCATTTCTCACGCCAACCCGTACCAGTTTTTTGTGGACTCACGCATCGTGGCTGCGCACGCGCTCGGCACGCGACGGATGCGGGCAGGCGAAACGCTCTATATCTTCCTGCCGGCTGCCGGGGGCCAGGCAGACGCGCCCCTGGCGCGCGCCTTCTACGCCCGGCCTACGCCCCAGGTGGCGCAGGATTTGCTGGGAAAGCTGTTGGTGCGCGAATTGGCAGACGGTCAGCGCCTTTACGGCCGCATTGTGGAGACCGAAGCCTATGGCGGCGCGGAGGATCGGGCCAGCCATGCCGCGCGCGGCCCCACACCCCGCGCGGCTATCATGTTCGGCGAGCCTGGCCGCGCGTATGTCTATTTCATCTACGGGATGTACTTCTGCTTCAATGTGGTGACAGAAGCGGAGGGAACGCCAGGCGCGGTGCTCGTGCGCGCGCTCGAGCTCACACAGCCTGCGCCGCGAACGCGCGATGAGGCTCAGAAACAAACCAATGGTCCTGGCAAACTGTGCCGGGCCCTGCAGATTGACCGCGCGCTCAACGGCCATGACCTGACCCAGGTTGGCCCGCTCTACCTGGCGCCGGGGCAACCCGTGGCGCCTGCGGACATCGAGGCGACGCCGCGCATCAACGTGCGCGCGGATGAATGGGGGCGCAGCGTGCCGTGGCGTTTTGTCATTCGCGCGCATCCAAATCCAAAACCTGGATGAGGGCTTTTCCTAGCCGTACAGCGCCACCAATCCGTCGGCCACGGCGTCACGCCAGGCCGGATAGTTATGGCTCCAGTTGCCCTCGCGCAGGGTCGCCGCATAACCTTTCGTCTGCAAAAGCTCGTGCATCGCCAGGTTGACCGGGTGCAGCCGCTCAAAACGGCCCACTTGCAGCCAGATACGCGTGGGCGTCGGTTCTTGCAGTCTCACCAAGGGCCAGACCACCGTCTGGTGGCCGCTGACATTGAACGCGCCGGACTGGCTGAGCACGCGGCCGAAGATGGCTGGATAGCGCAGCCCGGTGTAGAGCGCCATCAAGCCGCCCATCGAGCTGCCGAGCGCGCCAAAGCTGCCGGGTGCGTCCTGGGGATCAAGCAGGTTGAGGTTCGCGTGCGCGAGGGGCAGCACCTGGCGCAGAATGAAATCAAGGGTCATCTCGCCGCAGGCATACTCGTTGATGCGCGTCTTGCCGCCATGCGCCAGCAGCGCCAGCGCGACCGGCTGCATGCGGCCCTGCGCGATCAAGCTGTCCACGATCGTCGGCAGGTGCACGCGGCGCAGGTACTCCAAACCATCGAAGACCACGAGCAAGGGGCATGGTTCTGTAACCGGCGGCTGGTAGAGATAGACCAGCCGCTGTTTGCCGACGGCCAAAAAACCAGCGTCAACATAGTGGCGCGTCACGATCCCGGCTGGCGTCTCGGGCTGGCGCGTGATCCACGGTGTGCGCGCGGCCCCTGGCATGTAGAAGTAACTGGTGCGATGACCGAAACCGTCGGCGGTCGAATGTGGATTGAGCGGATCCCGCACGTGCCTCCCGTTCAGGTAGAAACTGTACTCGATGTACGCATCGGCTGGCATGGTCATGGTATAGGCCCAAAGCCCAGGCCTGACTGCTTCGAGGGTCGGCGCGTCCACCAGATCCCAGTTATTCCAATCGCCGGTGACTTGCGGCGCTTCTTCGCCCTGCCAAAGAAATGTAACCTGGTCGCCCTGCCGGTGTGGTGATATGAGACGCGCCATAAACTCTCCTCTTTTCGGTAAAATTGGTTCAGCGCACATGTAGCGTGACCATCACACCCTGCAAGGGACGCAAGGTGAAAGCCGTTTCGGGGACCACTGGATGTCCTTCCCAGAGATTCAGATCGTACCGTTGACTGATCATGGCCAGGATCAGGGCGGATTCCATCAGGGCAAAGCTGTTGCCAATACAAAGCCGTGGGCCGCCGCCAAAGGGAAAGTAAGCATACCGATGCTGAGTTTTGATTCGCTCAGGCGCAAAGCGTTCTGGGTCAAATGCCTCCGCGTTGCACCAGAACGCGGGGTGACGATGCACCACATAGCTGCTCATGATGATGCCTGAATTGGCAGGAATGTCGTAACCGCCGACCTGATCGGGCATCGTGGTCTGGCGCGCGATGGCCCACGCCGGCGGATAAAGACGCAGCGATTCATCGAGCACCATGCGGGTGTAGATCAGGCGCGGCATATCGGCCGCGTCCGGCGTTCGTCCACGTAAGACCTGGTCCAACTCGGCCTGCAGGCGGCGCCGCCCATCAGGGTGCTGCGAGAGCAAGGTCCATGTCCAGGCCAGGTTGTTGGCGGTGGTCTCATGCCCTGCCAGGAAGATCGTCATCGCCTCGTCGCGCAGTTGTTTGTCATCCATGGCGGCGCCGGTTTCTTCATCACGCGCGGCCATGAGCAGGCCGAGCAGATCGTCACGGTCGCCGCCCAAACGCCGTCGGTCAGCGATGATGCGATAGACGATGGCGTCCAACGTCCTGAGGTTGGTTTGAAAACGACGATTAGACGGCAGTGGCAAATGCTCCCGGATCTCTAGGGGCGCACGGATGCGGCGATCGGTTTCGCGCAGGATGAACGGCATGGCCGCGGCGACGCTGTCAATCTCGGCGGCCGTCAGGCCGGTGCTGAAGAGCGTCCGGCTGACGATATCGAGGGTCAGGCGCATCATCTGATCCGCGACGTTGATCGGCTGCCCCGCCTTGGCCAGCGGCTCCCAGCGCTGCAGGAGATCGGCGGTCGCGTCGGTCATGGTCGCGGCAAAGCGTTCGATATGTTGGCGATGGAACGCCGGCTGCGCCAGGCGACGTTGTCGTCGCCACAGCTCGCCCTCGCTGGTCAGCAAGCCTTCACCCAAGAAGACTTTGGCTTTTCCCAGCGCCCGCCCTTTGACGTAATTGCGATTGTTGTCCTGCAAAACGTATTTGATGTCGTCCGGGTGGCTGACAATGTGCAACGTACGGCCCATGATGCGCAGCCGCACGATGTCGCCGTACTGCTGCCGCAGGCGCACCATCGAGGTCAGCCGATCACCGCCCCCAAAGTCGAACAGATTTCCAAACAACGGCAGGCCTGCCGGGCCTGGAGCATCACGCGTCATCAGTCGTTATTTCCCAGGTAATCCAAGCAAAAGCGCATCATCTCAATAATCCGGGGAACACGGCAGTCGCAGACCGCCTGCGGCCATGTTCTATGGGGGTCTGCGTCCCTCGTCGGCCACCACCGATGGAGAAGTTACCTAGGCGCCCTGTTTGTTGCGTATGGCTTTGGCGTACAGCTCTTCGTAGGCGTGAGCGCTCTTTTCCCACGAGTAATCCTGCTGCATGGCCTTCTGTATCATCTGGTTGAGGTGATGCTTGCGGTCATAGTACGTGCTGACGGCCCAGCCGACGGTGTAGAAGATGGCATGGGCAGACGGCTCGCTGAACTTGAAACCGGTGCCATTCCCGGTGGCTTCATCATACTGCTCAACTGTATCGTCCAGGCCGCCCGTAGCGCGCACGATGGGCAGTGTGCCGTACTTCAGCGAGTAGATTTGGTTCAGACCGCATGGCTCGAAGAGCGACGGCATGATGAAGAAGTCGGCGCCGGCTTCGATCAGGTGGGCGACAGGGTTGCTGTAGCCGATGTAGACGCCGATGCGGCCGGGATAGCGCTCCGCGGCGGAGCGGAAAAAGGCTTCCAGGCCAGGGTCGCCTGAACCAAGAATGGCGAACTGAACTTGCATCGCGGAGACGGTGCGCTCGATGACCTGCGCCAACAAATCAAGCCCCTTCTGCGCGGCCAGGCGGCTGACGACGCCCACAATGGGCACGTGCGAGTTGATTTCCAGGCCCATCTGACGCTGCAGTTCGGCCTTGCACGCGGCTTTGCCCGACAGGTCGTGCGGCGAGAAGTGCGCGGGAATCAGCTTGTCCACAGCCGGATTCCATTCGGTGTAGTCCACGCCGTTGAGGATGCCGACATAGTTGTCGCCGCGGCCGTTGAGGAAGGGCGCCATACCATAGGACAATTCGGGCGAGCGCGTCTCCCGGGCATAGGTGGGGCTGACCGTGTTCACGACGTCCGCATACTGAATGCCCCCCTTGAGGAAGTTGATGCGGCCATGATCTTCGAACTTATCGGATGTAAAATTGCCCCACTGCAGCCCCAGGTAATCAAAACAACTGGCGTCGTAGTTTCCCTGGTAGGCGACATTGTGGATGGTCAGCACGCTGGCGGCGCCGCCAAGAATCGGGTCGTTCCAGTGCCAAATCTTGAGGAAGCCCGGGGCGAGCGCCGTAT
The DNA here is from genome assembly GCF_900491745.1 of Candidatus Amarolinea aalborgensis. Taxonomy (NCBI): domain Bacteria; kingdom Bacillati; phylum Chloroflexota; class Caldilineae; order Caldilineales; family Candidatus Amarolineaceae; genus Candidatus Amarolinea; species Candidatus Amarolinea aalborgensis. The sequence continues at coordinate 73,077 of NZ_UETR01000014.1, forward strand.
GCCAGTCGTGCACATGCACGATGTCAGGCTTGAAGTTGAGGTCCACGCACAACTGCAAACCGGCCCGCGTCAAGAAACCAAAGCGGTATGGATTGTCCAGGTAATCGTTGTAGGCGGCGTCATGGTAGAGACCAGGGCGATCAAAGTAGCGCGTGAAATCAATGAAATAAGTTGGCACCCCATCGTTACTGGTGGTGTAGACGCTGCACCACTCCTGCGTGTTGCCCATCCAGACCCCCATGGGACTGAGGAATGGGCGCAAACCGAATTTCTTCTCGTCAATGCTGCTGTATTTGGGTATCACCACAATGACTTCGTGCCCCAACGCACGTAAGACCTTTGGTAAAGCGCCGGCCACATCAGCCAGGCCGCCGGTCTTCGCATAAGGAACACATTCCGAGGCAATCATCACAATTTTCAATTGGGACGGCATGAAGAAGATCCTTTCACACACATGGTTGCACGCGCCCTTCTCATGAGAACGGGAGAGGCTTCCGCCATGAGAATCTATGGTTTTCGTGCGACCGATTGTAGCACGGACGGAAAAGGCGAGCAATTCAACCGGACGCCTGCAGGCGGCCCCAGCTTGCCGAACTTGACCGGCGCAATTCAAGTCAGTTACCCATGCGCCGGACGCACAACCGTGGATGAAAACAGGCAATCCGTGGCGATCCGTGTTCATCCGCGGCCTATTTTCAAGTCAGTTACCCATGCGCGGGGGCGCACAACCATGGATGAAAATGTGCTATACTTGTACCCATGCGGTTGGTGCAAAGGTCGTAACGTCGTTGGTGCCAAGAGCCTGCAAGTCAGTTCGACCTGGATGCCTGTTGGCACGGCCAATTGTGGTACCCGGCCTCGTCCGGGAAGCACGTAGGTTAGAATCATCTACTGGGGCATCTCGCCAGCCACAATTCATCTACGAGGTGATGACATGGACGTGGTTTACACGCATGGTGCTGGGTTGGATGTCCACAAGAAGACCGTTGTGGCGTGTTGCATCACACGTGGGCCAAAGGGCGAGAAACGGATGGAGACTCGCACCTTTGGAACAATGACGGCCGATTTGTTGGCGATGTCGGATTGGTTAACGAGCTTGCAGATCACACACGTGGCGATGGAGAGCACGGGTGAGTTCTGGAAGCCGATCTACAACCTCCTGGAGGGTAACTTCGAGTTGCTGGTGGCCAACGCCAAGCATATCAAGGCGGTGCCTGGTCGCAAGACCGATGTCAAAGACGCCGAATGGATTGCTGAGTTGTTACGGCACGGCTTGCTGCGCGGCAGCTTCATCCCGCCACAAGCTCAACGCGACCTACGCGACTTGACGCGGCAACGCACCAATTTGGTGCAGGATCGGGCAACGGTGATCAATCGTCTGCAGAAGGTGCTCGAATGGGCCAACATCAAGCTCAGTTCGGTGGCAACGGATGTCACCGGCGTCTCAGCTCGACGCATGCTCGAAGCCCTTGTGGCCAACCAAGTGGAGCCATCCGCGTTGGCAGAACTGGCCAAGGGCCGCTTACGCAACAAACGTACGGCTCTCGAACAGGCGTTGAACGGTGTGGTACGCGACCACCATCGCTTCTTGATCGCCCAGCACCTGATGCAGATCGACTTTCTGGATGAGCAGATTTCCTTGTTCGATGAGCAGATTGCGCAGGCGATGCAGGACATGCCACAACCGCCGAATGATCAAGAACCTGCACAGCCAAGCCAACCCCAACCAGCCGCACCGCCGCCCAACGACTCGACGCAACCGTTAACCTGGGAAGCCGCCATCGACCTGGCTGACACCGTTCCGGGTGTGGGACGTCGTGCCGCTGAGATGATCTTGGCCGAGATCGGCATCGACATGAGCCACTTTCCCACGGAAGCACATCTTGCTTCGTGGGCCAAGCTTTCACCCGGCAACAACCAGAGTGCCGGCAAGCACTACTCTGGCGCCACGGGACATGGCAACCGCTGGCTGCGAACGATTTTGGTCCAGGTCTCCTGGGCCGCAGTCAAGGTCAAGAAATCTTATCTTTCCTCCTTCTACTACCGCCTGGCTGCCCGTCGAGGCGCCAAGCGCGCAATTATCGCCGTGGCGCATCGCATCCTAATCGCTATTTACCAGATGCTTAAAAAGCGTGAACCCTACAAAGACTTGGGCGCCACTTATCTTGATCAACGCAACAAGTCGAAAGTCATCAGTCGCTTGCAGCGACGTATCGAACAACTCGGCTACCGAGTAACTGTCGAACCCCTGCTCACCGTTACTCCAACATAGTCTCAAAACCGTTAATGCCAGACGCTATTTTCAGGTTAGTTGCCCATGCCCCACTGGCACAACCGTGGATGAAAACAGGCAATCCGTGGCGATCCGTGTTCATCCGCGGCCTATTTTCAACTCAGCCCTCACACAAAGGCGCCAAGCCACCACGGAGTCAAGAGCTTCTTTGTGTCTTTGTGTCTTGGTGTGAGCCATCGGGCTATTTTCCGGTCAGGCGCCGCTGCCCGCGCGCTCACGATTGAGCACGGCCAGCGTCAGGCGCGAAACACACACAAGCTGGTCTTGCTCATTGGTCATGCGAATGTCCCAGATCTGGGTCGTGCCGCCCAGGTGTATCGGCCGCGCCACGCCGATCACGAAGCCGCTGCGCAGTGAACGGATGTGGTTGGCGTTGATCTCCAGGCCGACCACCATCTTCTGGCGCGGGTCAATGCACAGCGTGCCGGCCACGCTGCCCAACGTCTCGGCCAGCGCCACACTGGCGCCGCCGTGCAGGATGCCGGCCGGCTGCACGGTGCGCTCGTCCACGGGCATGCGCGCTTTGACGTAGTCATCGCCCACTTCCAGGAATTCAATACCAATGGCCTGTGACATCGTACGCGCGGACAGCGCATTCAGGGCAGTCGGTGAGGCCGGTGTAAACCAGATGGACATTGTGATGCTCCTCGCCGGTCAATTTTAGGGGATGCCGAACTTGTTCTGTGCATGTTAAGTTCAGGCTGGCGGCCGCTGCATCTCGAAGACGGCGCCCAGTGTCGCGTACTCGTCGCCGCCCAGGCGGGCGACCGGGCGCAGCAGATCAGCATCCACCAGGCCGTTCGGGCGCAGCAGCCCTTCGCGCACATGAAAGTGCAGCACCCGACCCAGCACCATCGTGTAGGTCGTGCCATCTACCGGCACCAACTGGCTGACCTTGCACTCCAGGGCCACTGGCGCCGCAGCCAGACGGGGCGGCCGCACCTCCAGTGAAGGTACGGTCGCCAGGTGCGCCAGTTCGAATTCGTTGACCTCATACGCGTATTCACCGGAGGTGACATTCATGGCCGGCGCCAGGGTCTCATCCACGATGTGCACCACGAACTCACCTGTTTCCTGGATGTTGCGCAAGGTATCTTTCGGCCGCCCCTGGCGTTGACCGATCGCGACCATGATCGTGGGCGGGTAGTTGCCCACCCCGCCGAAGAACGAGAAGGGCGCCAGGTTGACAGAACCATCAGCGCCCTGCGACGCCACCCAGGCGATGGGCCGCGGCACGAGCACGCTGATGAGAAGACGATAGGCGTCGCGGGGGCCGAGGCTGGCAGGGGTAAACGAGAGCGTTGGAAATTCCATGCATGTCACCTTTGTGATGGGCCGATGGCGTCGGCCATCAGGCCGCGCAGCGCTTCGACTTCGTCCTCGTTGATCGTGTGCCCCATGCCTGCGTAAAGTCGTGCGCTGACCTGGGCGCCCAGACCGGTCAGCACGTCGGCGCTGTAAAGCACCCGCGCTTTGGGAATGTGCGGATCCACGTCGCTGCAGCCGAGGAAGACCGGCGTGCCGGCCAGCGTGCCCGCGTCGTTACGCAACGTCCCATCCGGGCCGATCAGGCCGCCGCTGAGGCCGGCCACGCCGCCATAGCGCCGGGCAAAGCGGGCGGCAAATTCCAACGCCAGGCACGCGCCCTGTGAAAAACCCACCAGCAGCGTGCGCGCCGCGGGAATGCCGTTGGTCTCCAGGTAGGCCAGGAGATCGCGCAGCACCGCCAGCCCGGACGTGATGCCCGGCTCATTGCGCTCGATGGGCGAAAGGAAGCTGTAGGGATACCAGGAATAGGCTGCGGCCTGCGGCGCGACATAGGCAAACGCAGGATGTTCCAACACAGGCGCCAGGGTGAGGATGTCCTGCGCCGTCGCCCCGCGGCCGTGCACCAGGACCATGGCCGCCGTAGCCTGGCTCAATGGGGCGCCCAGGGCGTAAACCGGCTGCCCCTGGTGCGGGCCGGGGACGCGCACCGTCACAGGAATCGTCCATCGGGTTGCGGTCATGCTCATGGGCTTCTCCTGCGTCAGGTTGACGCGGCCGGGGGCCAGGCCGGCGCGGTGACCGGCCGCAGGCTGGCTTCAATGTCCCGCCGCTGCGGTTCCAACCAGGGCGGCAGGCGCAGCGCGCGTCCCAACTGCGCCGCGTCCTCGTCCGCGGTAAAGCCGGGGCCGAGCGTTGCCAGTTCGACGATGTGACCGTCAGGGTCGTTGGTGTAGATACTCTTGAAGTAGATGCGATCCATGACCGGCGAAACGCGGAAACCGGCCTGCATGATCTTCTCCCGCCAGGCGAGCTGCGTGGCTTCATCAGCCACGGCCAGGGCAAAATGGTGTGTCTGCCCCACGCCCATGCGCGCACGGCGCACCTGCCGTGGATTGCGCTCGAAATAGGTGATGAGCGTGCCGGGCTTGCCGTCGTCCACGCCCCAATACCAGTGCGCGGCCGTGGGGTCGTCGAAGTCGGCTGTCATCTTGACCCGGCGCATCCCCAGCAGATCGCCAAAAAACGCGTGGGTGCGCTGCATGTCCGCGCTGAACGCGCTGATGTGGTGCATGCCGCGGCTAAGCGCCATGCCGGCCGTGATCACCGGCGCCGGTTCCGGCCAGGTGGCGGCGCGGATGGCGGCCTCGTCCCGCTGGTGGATGACCAGGCCGGCCGGCGGCGGGCGAAAAGTCTGGCCCAGGGCGGCCGCGTCTTCATCCACGGTCCAACCGGGGCTGAGTGTGGCGATTTCGAGGATTGTGCCATCGGGATCGCGGAAGTAGATAGATTTGAAGTAATGCCGGTCGTATGGCCCGGCCACGGCGACGCCGGCATCGGTCAAGCGCCGTTTCCATTGCAGGAGGCCTGGCTCATCCGCGACCTGCAGCGCGACGTGATGCGTGCCGCCAATGCCGGGCGCGCCGCGCGGCGCGCCGCGCCATTCGAAAAAGGTGATCGCCGTGCCCGGCCGGCCCAGCTCATCGCCAAAGTAGAGGTGATAGCTGCCGGGGTCATCGAAGTTGACCGTCAGCTTGACCAGGCGTTGGCCGAGCAGGCCGCCGTAAAAGTCAATCGTGCGCTGCGCATCCGCGCACACGATCGTGATGTGATGCAGACCGAGAATGGTCATCTTGACCTCCGTGTGCGCCAAGCATACCGCAGATGACGCTAATTACGGGCGATGAACGCGGATTTTGCGTTCAGTTAACACAACGACACATCCGTCCAAGCAGACACTTCCTCGTCAGCGAATGCACGAGCGACCGTTTGCGACAATGCGAGACGGCCAGGATTGCGCAATCGTACAAGTAGAATGCCCGCATGAGTGCCAGGTACAAACTGGCGAACATCGGAGAAATCCAAATCCTGCGTGATGAGAAAGCGCCGTTCATCCTGTGCAGCCGCCCAAATATCCGGGTCGCTCTGCCCTGCAAGCGATTCTTCTACGACTGTATGCACATCGTGACCCAGGCGATGAAGTTGCTCAGCCAGCGCAGCTGGCATGTTCTCGTCAAGTTTGATCTTCATACTGGCAGTGGCAATGCAGGCATGGGTAAGTCTTCTTCAGCAGAGGCAGCCGCAAAAGCAATGACTGCACGCACCTGGGTCTCATTGAGGGTCGGAAAGTCCGCCAAAATCTCATTGATCCATGCCCCTTCCGCCAAACTGGCCAGTATGGTGCGCACGGTGACGCGTGTGCCGCGCACGACAGGTTCGCCACCACAGATTTTCGGGTCACGAACAATGACATGGAAGTAAGCAGGGTTCATGATGCCTGAACTCCTGGGAGTTCGGGTAGTTGCATTGTGATCTGAACCATACAGCGCCTCTTTGGGTTATCCACATTCTGGCTATAAGGCCGAACCGCTCATTGGTGCGATGCCTGACGGCCTGATTTTATCACAACCAACACAACGCGCCAAGCGTTGAGCACCTGGCGAGTGCATTTAAGTTTGGGGGCGGGTCCGACGTCGAGCGATTGAGGCTTCGTCGTGAGCGGCTCGACCGAGCGTTCGACAGGCTCACCGCACGGTTCGACAGGCTCACCGCACGGGGCCTGAGCTTGTCGAAGGCCGCTGCAACCACCTCCAAGCCCAACCGAAGCCGGCTACGCAGCGGAACTGAAATGCGCCCGCCACGAAATACAAACCCCTCGCGCGCCGTCAGGCCCGATAGGGCCTTCCACCTTGTAGCCCGATCCGTTCACGGTCGGGCGGCGTTGGTTGCGCGCACGCTATCGGGCCAGCAACCCCGCCGGAGGCCAAAGGCCATCCGGCTACGAGGTGCAAGCCCCTCTGGGGCTACGCCCCGAAATTGAAATGCACCCACACCTGGCGAGATGGCGGCTGCTCGTCATCGCCGACATGACCCCTGATGTTGCCCGCCATCGTGTACGGCGACCTCGGTCTTGACGCCGCGGCTCGCGGCGCCGCGCTTGCCGGCTCAGTAAGCAGGTCTCTCCCATTCGACCGGCCGCCGCGCGCTGCGGACGACTGGCATTGCCGCCTGCCCAAAGAATGGTGGTACAATGGCGCTGGCTCCGGGGCATGGCGCCGGATCAGTCGGGCAAGACGGTTGCCGCAGCGCCTGGCTGCAGATGGATCATCCGGGTCCGCCTATGCTGCGACATGCAAGATCATGAGTAAGAAGGTCTACGACAGGGGAAAGCGCATGGCCTACATTGACTTCTATCTGGTTCCGGTTTCGCGGGACAACAAGGCTGCCTACGAGGAACTGGCGCGGATTTCTGCGCAGGTAGTCCGAGACTACGGAGCTCTCCGCGTCGTTGAGTGTTGGCTGGACGAGTCTGGCCCCGCGGCGGCGTCGTACCACGCTGAAACGGCAAGAGCTGAGTCTGGTGAGTACCCAGGGTTCCCGGCGGCCGCGGGTGCGCACGCGGGCGAAACGGTTGTGATCTCCTGCGTCGAGTGGCCTGACAAGGCTGCACGGGACGCAGGTATGGCACGGGTCACGGGCGACCCCCGCATGCAGTTCCAAGACCGACCGCCGGTATTCGACGGTAGACGCCTGATCGCCGGCGGGTTCGAGCCAATACTGGACGAGTCGCGCCATGATGGATCATGAGTCCAGATACTTCACGCTGAGCATCGAGTCGCTCAGGGCCATCGGAGGCTGGGCGGCGGATTGCGCCGAGAGGGCCTTGTCGGTCTATGAAACGCGCGCTCCTTCAGATGCGCGCCCCCGTGCGGCGATTGAGGGTATTCGGGTATTTGCCGCAGGGGGAAAGCGCGCGGCGCGGCTGCGTTCCCTGGCCTTGTCGGCATTTTCCGCGGCACGCGAGGCAGACGATCCCGCGGCGGCGGCCGCGGCGCGCGCCGCGGGCCTTGCAGCTTCGAGCGCCTACACGCACCCCTTGGCGGATGTTCATCAGACAAAGCATATTGTCGGGCCGGCGGCCTATGCCGCCCTGGCTCTTGAGCTTGACCACGACGGCGATCCAAGCATGGGTGACGGCGAGGTGCGCTGGGCGATTGAGCACGTCCCCTCCGAAGTGCGCGCGGTCTTGCTGCAGATGCCCGCGCGTCAAGCGGGCAATAGTCGGCTGGACGCGATCCTCTATGCGCTGGATGCGGGCATCCGCGCTCAGACCATGCCGATGCCGTGAGCCTGGCTCAGGTGCGATTTGAGGAATCGCGCAATGTCGTCCAGCGATGCGGCCGCCTGCGGCAGCGCCAGGAAGAGCTGCCACACGTGCCACATGCGCGGGTATGTCTCCAAACGCACGGCGACGCCGGCCGCGCGCGCCGCTTCCGCACTGCGCGCGGCGTCATCGCGCAGCAGTTCCTCCTCTCCGACATGAATCAGCAGCGGCGGCAGCCCGCGCCAATCGCCATACACAGGCGAAATCAAGGGGTCGCGGCGATCATGGCTGGCGACGTAGGACGCATTGTAGAACCGCACCGCCTTGAGCGGCAGCAGGGGATCTTTGAAGCGGGCCGGGCTGCGGCGCTCGGACATGTCCGCCACAGGCGAGAGACAGGCGGCCGCCGCGGGCAGCGGCTCGCCGCCCGCGCGCAGCTTCATCATGGTCGTGAGCGCCAGGTTGCCGCCCGCCGAGTCGCCCGCGAGCGCGATGTCCTGCGGGGCAATGCCCTGGCGCAGCAGCCAGCGATAGGCGGCGACGCAGTCGTCCAGGGCTGCGGGAAACGGGTGCTCCGGCGCCAGGCGATAGTCCACGATCAGGGCGCGGACGGCCATCTGGCGCGCCAGGTGCGCCACCATCTCGATATGCTGCGGGGTCACGCCGTAGACGAAGCCGCCGCCGTGCAGATAGACCAGCGCTTGATCCGGCGGGCTGCCCTGCGGGATGAGCCATTCACATCGCACGCCGTCAGCCGACACAGCCTGGCGCTTGATATCAGCCGGCAGCTGGACGCGGGCCGTAGCCCCGCGGAGCGACCGCCTTGTCCAGCGCAGCGGCAGCCGCGTTTGCAAAAACCGGATGACGGGCAGCCCCGCCCGGATGCGGCGTTCAATGTCGGATTGTGTCATGGGGCCTCCTTAGCTTGTCTCATGCTCATGCTCATGCTATCGCCCACGCCGCGCACAGCACTTCCGCCTGTTCCAACACCGTCAGCGTGGCCCGCTCCTGCTTGTCGGGTGGATAGCCGTATTTGCGCAGGATGCGCTTGACCAGCACGCGGATCCTGGCGCGCACGTTCTCGCGCAGCGTCCAGTCAATGGTCACGCTGTTGCGGACGGTCTGCACCAGCTCACGGGCGATGGCGATCAGATCCTCGATGACCTGCGCGCGGTTCGCGGTAAGCGTCCCGATGCGCGCGTGGACCCCGTCGGAGATGACCAGCGCCTCATTGAAGGTGAACAGGCCCGCGACCTGCTGCTTGTAGGTCTGGAGCTGGTTGAAGGCAGCCCAAATGGTGGCCTTCTCGTCGGCCGCGTTCTTCAGCTCCAGCACGGCCAGCGGCAGGCCGTTGACGAAGAGCACCACGTCCGCGCGGCGCTCGTGGCCGCTCTCCACCACGGTGAACTGGTTCACCGCCAGCCAGTCGTTGTTGTCCGGCGCCTCATAGTCGAGGACGCGCACCAGGTCGCCGCCCAACGAGCCGTCGGGCCGGAAATACTCCACCGGCACACCTTCCACCAGCATGCGGTGGGCCGCGTGGTTATTGGCGGTCAGGGTGGGCCGGTCGGGCCGGGTCAGCTTGCGGTAGGCCTCGTCCAGCGCGGCGGGGGGCACGTGCGGGTTGAGCCGCGCGAGCGCGTCCCGCAGCCGCTGGCTCAGCACGGCCTGGCCGTAGTCGTCGCGCTCCGCCGCGAGCATCCCCGGCGCGATCTCCGGCCCGAACCGCCGCGCGTAGCCCAGCCCCTCCAGCCACCCCAGGGCGGCCTCTTCGACGACAGATTCATTGAAGGCGGTCATGGTTTGTTCCTCCGTGCGCTGCGGACGCGGTACAACCGCTCGGTGAAGCCGCCCTCCTGCTCGAAGGCGGCAGCCTGAGCGGCGAGCTGGCGGTCCAAAAGATAGCAGGCGATGTTCAGAAGAGAGAGCGCCGCATTGGCCACCAGTGTGGGGGTGTAAAGAGGACCACTTGGACCAACACCGACCGACACGGACGCGCTAGCCTCAGAGGACTGTCCTTGTTCGTCCGTGTTTGTCCGTGCGCGTCTCACCTCTTCCGCCACCCAAGCACGCACCTCCTCCAAGGTGGAACAGCGCTTTGCCTTGAAGCGCATCAGCACGGGATGGTTCGGCGGCCACTGCGGCAGCCCCCTCTGCCTTAAATAATCCTCATAATCCAACCTCAGCTCCTCCAAACTCCCGCGCGCCACATTCGTCAGCTTCATCTCCATCTTCTTGGACGTCCCCGAGTCCTGGCTGCCCTCGGCGATGTTCTGGACGCCGCTGCGCGCGGCCTGCACCATCTGATCGTGGGTGCGGCTGCGGCGGTCAATGTAGCGGTCGCAGAACCGCACCGTGACGTCGTAGACGAGTTGCGCGATCTGGAAGCTTTTCAGGTTGCGGTAACCGCCGTGCTTGGGGATGAGGGTTTCGGGTTCGGTCATCTTTATCTATCCTGTATACCGGTGTCTTCTTGCTTCAGCAGCCGCTCCAGACGGTCACGAAGCCCTTGCAGCGCTTCATAACCGGGGCTGGAAATGTCCGGGTATTCGGTCGAAGTGGCCAGCGCGTCGGCCATGACGTCAATCAGGCAGTCCAAATCCCAGGCGTACAGGGTGATCGGTCGCTTGCCCTGATACATCTCGATGCGCCGGTCAAGGCCGAACGCCTCGGCCATCTGCCAGGTGTACTTCTTCAGTTCCTCCAACTCACGCCCGGTGATCAGGATGCGATACCGCGTGTCCTTTGGCCCTGGTTTCATGCGGCAGCCCCCACAAACCGTTCGACGTCCCCCACCCGCACCGCGCCGGAGATGAGTTTCGGCAGCAGCGCGTCGCGCAGCGCGGCGAGGGTGCGGGATTGGACGCTCGTTCTTATCCTGGCGAACACTAATAGAATGGCATCTGTTGGGCATACTACTTGGGTTGATGCGACAATCTCTGGGCGAACTGCGGGATATGCGCCACCATCCGCAAGATGTGCAAGCATCCCAATGCTATCCCCCGTTGTTGCGGCGAGATAGACGAACTCCTGGTACTGGGCTTTTCGAGGTCTCAACACGGCAAAACCCGTGCTTCCTGTAAGTCCGTCCTCAGAAACATAGGCAAACGAACCATTGCCAGGCCTGACAGTGCCGATAATGGTATCGCCGGGCCTGAGCACGCGTTGCGCTCGGCTCGGTGCATCTTGCTGGGCGTACTCGGTAATCGCTTCTATTCGCCCCCACTTGGTATTCGTCAGGTCAACGTATCTGATGAGCGCCGGGCGGGTGGCTCTTGACCAGCTTTCGGGGTTCAATGACGCGAAGTCATTAAGCATCCCCAAATGCCACCCTGCCGGCGCCTCCCCCACGGCCGACTCCTCGAACCCATCCGGAAACAGCCCGGCGATCTCGGCCGGCAGCCCCGTATCCCGCCCCTCCGCCCCTTCGGCGCCGCTCAGGGCAAGCTTTGTGTGCACCGGGTCGAAATCCACGAACCACGACTTGAACAGCGCCCGCGCCATCGCCTCCAGGGTTGCGTTCATCCGCCGGTTCAACTCGATCTTATCGTCCAGCGCGCCGAGGATGCGGGCAATGGCGCGTTGTTCGGCAAGGCAGGGAAGAGGCACCTCCAACTGCTTCAGCGCATCCGTCTGAAGGCGCCCGGTTCCGTGGCTTGCTTCATCCACAATGCCCAGTACGTCTGGAGCTTTTGCTCTGAGAACGTTGGCGAGGAATAGTGGTTCGATTTCATCATGAGCGATGACTGGCTTGCAATCTTGTCCAAAGGCAACTGGACGGCGCGCGATTCCCACGCGAAACACCGATTTCAGGCTCATGCCACGAACAACAAAGATGATGGTGTTCCGGGGCATCAACCGCGTCCCATTTTGGAGACCTAGGGGAGTCACCCGTCGTTCCGAATCGGTAATGTAGAACTCGTGTAGACTGCTCGCCGTGATCCAGGGGATTTCGCCTCCCCAATAAGCACTCACGTCCGTGTCCGGCGTGCCACCGGAGTACCAGTCCGAGCAAGCTCCGAGGTTCGTGATCGACCAGTCAGACGGTACCCTAGAAACCATATCCCAGCCCCTCCAAAAGTTCCCCGCGTCTATCATCCGCGCCGGATATGTCCATGACGTGGACATATTTCGACAATACGTCCAAAGAACGGCTGGACCCGGGCCTATCATCAATTCGCGATTTGCCAACAAGACGCGTCTCATATACAATCCATTCAACAAAACGGTACGCCGTTTATCTCTCTCGACGAATCGTCGCCCTCCAATGGGCGGCCTGCCCGAAAGGGCTAGTCGAGAGAGTTTCTTTTCTCCCCATCCAGCTCAAAGCGCTCATGCCAAAGCACAGCTATCTGAGCGGAGATCGCATCGAACCAGCGTCTATCGGCACGAAGCGCGGCGAAGAGTTCGCACTGAACGCATAACCAGGATCGCCGCTCTCATCGGCATACGCGTAGTGTGGTGTTACCATAGCCCCAACAACTCCAAATTGGCAGCAATCGCCGCATCCAGCCGCGCGGCCTCGGCCTGCTGCCCCCGCAGCGTCTCGACCAGCCGCGCCATCACTTCCTCGAACGGCTCGCCGTCGTCCTCGACCGCTTCCGCGCCGACGTAGCGGCCCGGGGTCAGCACGTGGCCGTTGGCGCGGACGTCGGCCAGGGCCGCGGCCTTGCAGAAACCGGGAATGTCTTGATAATTCTCGATTTTGGATCGCCGATTTTCGATTGGGCCGCCGCGCCAGGCGTGGTAGGTGTCGGCAATCTTGCGGATGTCGTCGCCGGTCAGCTCGCGGTGGACGCGGTCAATCATCGTGCCCAGCTTGCGGGCGTCAATGAACAGGATCTCCCCGCGGCGATCGCGAAATCCGTGCCCTGAGCCTGTCGAAGGGCGGCCGTTGCGCTTGTCCCGGGCAATGAACCAGAGGCAAACAGGAATCTGCGTGGAGTAGAAGAGCTGGCCCGGCAGCGCCACCATGCAATCCACCAGGTCGGCCTCGATGATATTCTTGCGGATCTCGCCTTCATTGGATTGGTTGGACGACATCGAGCCGTTCGCCAGCACGAAGCCGGCGATGCCGGTCGGCGCCAGGTGATGGATGAAGTGCTGCACCCAGGCGTAGTTGGCGTTGCCTGCGGGCGGCGCGCCATATTGCCAGCGCTTATCGTCGCGCAGCAGCTCGCCGCGCCAGTCGCTGTCGTTGAAGGGCGGGTTAGCCAGCACGTAGTCGGCCTTGAGATCGGGGTGCAGGTCGCGATGGAAAGTGTCCGCCTGCTCCGCCCCCAGGTTGCCGTCAATGCCGCGGATCGCCAGATTCATCTTCGCCAGCCGCCAGGTGGTGTGGTTCGACTCCTGGCCGTAGATGCTGATGTCGCCGACGCGGCCGCCATGCGCCTCCACGAACTTCTCCGACTGCACAAACATGCCGCCCGAACCGCAGCACGGGTCGTAGATGCGGCCCCGGTATGGGGCCAGCATCTCGACCAGCAGTTGCACGATGGCGCGGGGCGTGTAGAACTGGCCGCCCTTCTTGCCCTCCGCGCTGGCGAACTGGGAGAGGAAATACTCGTACACGCGGCCCAGGATGTCCTTGGAGCGGCTCGCCCTGTCCCCCAGCCCGATGTTGCCGATCAGATCAATGAGCTGGCTCAGGCGCTGCTTGTCGAGCCGGGGATGCGCATAATCTTTGGGCAGCACGCCCTTCAGCGAAGGGTTATCGCGCTCGATGGCGAGCATCGCGTCGTCCACGATCTTGCCGATGGCCGACAGCTTTGCACTCGCCAGGAGATAGGCCCAGCGCGCCTCCCGCGGCACCCAGAAGATGTTCTCGGCGCGGTACTCGTCGGGGTCTTCGGGATCGGCGCCCTGAGCCATCTCGGCTTCCAGCCGCGCGTGCCGTTCCTCGAACGCGTCGGAGATGTACTTGAGGAAGATCAGGCCGAGGACGACGTGCTTGTACTCGGCCGCGTCCATGTTGCTGCGCAGCGCGTCCGCGGCCTTCCAGAGCTTGTCTTCGAAGCCGAGGTTCGCGGCGGAGTTACCGTTCTTGTCAGCCATGAGGGCAAGGCGTCCTTTCGTTGCGGCAATGCTGAGGTGGTTCCTGGGACAGGATGGCGGGTGTGGAGCCGACGAGTGCCCTCTGGCCGATCTGACCTGGGCGGCCTGAGTCGTTGAACAATCCCATTTGACTGGTGGTTATCGCTTCAGTCCACTGTAAGCTGGTTTCCCGGTCCTAACCTTCAGCCGCTGGATCTCGGCTTCCAGATCCAGCCGTTGCGACTCGCTGGCGACACGGACGGCTGCAGCATAGACCTAATCTGGCAATGAGTGCCAGTCACGTTGGATCAACGGCAGGGCAACGACCGCAAATTCGGCAGGCGTTGCCACAGCCGCCAACGAAGTCATGTAGGCCGCGAGGATTTGCTGCTCGTTGCCGGGGATCATCCAACCGCCGATCTCGTCGCCGAACACGATCTGCTCGCCGCGTTCCATGGCGTTGATCAGATCGTACAATACACCGAAGCAGGCGACAGCATGCAAGTGGTCGCCCTGGATGGTCAGTTGACTGCTGTCCTGCAACAAGTCACCCAGGGTCTCAAACCATTCCTTGGTTTCCTCAGGAATGTGCGTCCAGTTCTTCGAATTGATGGCGAAGGGTGCATAGTAAGCGCCAGCCAACGACTCACCCTGGAATTCCTCAACCTCGGCCAGCAGCGCCTCACCGTCCACCTGTGCCGGCGGCTGCGCTTTGGCGAGCCGGCCAAACACCGCCCGGCGTTGGTCATGGTCCATGTCGTCGTAAGCAGAACTCAACAGGTTAAGCAAGGTAGATGGATCACACGTCTCCAAGAACTCAAATAGGCGCTCTTTATTCATTGACTCCGTGTCCCCCCCGATGCAATCAGAGCAGGTTCGCGCCCCAGCCGCCCAACTCCTCGGTGACGAACGCTTTGAGCGCCCTGGCATCGCTCTTGGCGGGCGAGCCTGCCTTCCACGCGTCCACCACCGCCCCCGCGAAGACGAGCGGGGCATCCGGCGCCCAGTTCTTGAACTTGGACGTGGATTCATGCTGAAATTGGTAGAAGCCGAGCAGCAGTCCTTCGCACATCCGGTTAGCCTCCGCCCGCAGGCCGAGCGTTTGGTACCTGGCCAAATCCTGCAGGAAGGGCGCCAGCGCCGCCTCGACCAACTGATCGGCGGCTTCACTCGGCTCGACATAGCCATCGCGCGTGCGGCCCGTCCGATCCCAAACCTCTTCGACTTTCAGGGCCTCCAACTCGTCGTACAAGGCGGCGGCCACCTCTTCTACGTCTACCGGGCTGAGGCGGGCCAACGCCATTGCGGTGATGCGCGCGGCAAGCGCTTCGTCGCTGGCTGCCAGGACTTGGAGGATGGAACTGGCATCGGTGGGTGAAAGCCGTTCGATGATCTGTTGGACTTCCTTCATATTCCTCACCCGTAATCCGCAGCAAGCAAAGCGCTCGGTCGTGCCCGAGCCCTGAGATGAAGCTCAGACTGCCACGGCATAACGAGCGCGCCGCTCAGCGATAATCCGCTCGCTGACCTCTGGCCAGTCGTGGAGGATCACCGGGTTGACATCAGCGCCGTTTGGCCATTCGATCGTGCCGGTGTCGGCGTTCAGGCAGACCTGGGCGAACAACGCGTCATCGCGCAGGGCGCCCCACAGGGGGCCAAGAAGGAATGGCTCGAAGTCAATCACTCGCTCGCTGCCATCGTCAAACTCCAGGTGCAGACGATAGCCCGGCAGGACGACCAGGTAGCGCACGTGAATATAGGTCCCGAATGGCGTCGACATGTGGTTTCCTCGCTTAGCGTAGACCTGCGATTTTCTGCACAGGTTCATCATTGATGAGTCGCTGCCAGTTGGCCATGAGTTCTGCCTGGTGAATTTCCGCCCACGCCAACACCAACTGCAATGGGCGACGCGGGAGCATACCCGCCAACCAGGCCGGTGGATCGATGGCAAAACTGGCCTCGTATTCACTGTAACGTGCATGAAAGTGCGGTACAGGGTGGCGGCTAGGGTCACCGAAATACATGGTGATGATAACTCCATAGAAACGCGCAATTTCAGGCATGAGCAGTATCCTATTCCAACATATCCTGGCAATAAGTGGATTCGCCGGAGTTCAGTAGGGTTTGGAACTACTCTTGGTCAACCATTCCTGTGCCAGATTATACCACACGCAGCAAGACCGTCCATCTCCGGCCAGTAAGAGCGCAGCCAAGTTGGGGCGGGTGGGGTGTTTGGATCACGAAGTCACGAAGCAATACGAAGAGCGCGAAGAGCGTCAAATGACCGGCAGCGCGATATCTTCGTATCCTTCGCACCCTTCGTGGCTTCGCGCCCCACTTTGCACTTCCGTG
Source organism: Candidatus Amarolinea aalborgensis (assembly GCF_900491745.1). NCBI lineage: Bacteria > Bacillati > Chloroflexota > Caldilineae > Caldilineales > Candidatus Amarolineaceae > Candidatus Amarolinea > Candidatus Amarolinea aalborgensis. Next base: position 89,345 of record NZ_UETR01000014.1, read on the forward strand.
GTATACTCAATCATATCTTTATGCCCCTGCCATCACGGAGGAATCGCTATGTGGCGCATAATGTTAGTCATCAGTCTCGGCCTGGTCGCCCTGGCGGGCTGGATTGGGCAGACGCCGGCCGCGCCCGCGGCCACCGACCTGGCGCTGTACGTGGATGCGCTGACGCCGCCCTGGGCGCACGAGGCGTTGTGGAAGCAGGCGCCCTTGAGCGCGCTGGACTTTGCCAGCACGGAGCAGGTGCACAGCGGCAGCCGGGCCATCCGCGTCAACTTCACCGGTTGGGGCGGCTTCTCGCTGGCGCACAACGCGGGCGCCTACGCGGCCGCCGGCTACACCGCGCTGCGCTTCTGGCTGCACGGCGGCGCCAGCGGCGGCCAGGCGCTGGCCGTCAGCCTGGGCGATAACCGCGCGGGCAATCCGGAGTTTGATTGGATTTACCTGGCGCCCTATTTGCCCGGCGGGGTCGTCCCGCCCAACGCCTGGACCGAGGTGACGATTCCCGTGGCCGTCCTGATGCACGACGGCGCGGCCACGCCCACGCAGTTCAATCGCCTCAATGTCTACGATGGCAACGGCAGCGGCGAAGCCACCTTCTACCTGGACGACATCAGCATCCTGGGCACGAACGGCCCGCCGCCGACCGCGACGCCAACGCCTATGCCCGGCGCGGAGACCCATCGCGGCTTGTGGGTCTGGAACGACGTGGTGGCGGGGAATGCGCGGCAGGCGCTGTTTGCCTTCACCGCGCAGGAGCGTCTGAATTCGATATATGTCGAATCGGAGAGCTACCTGCGCAGCAACGCCGCCGCGCTGGGCGCGTTCACCGGCGAGGCCAACAGCCATGGGCTGGCGGTCGAATGGCTGCTGGGCTACGCACCCTGGGCGCTGACCCCGCATCACGCGGACCTGCTGGGGCTGATTGATCGCGCCATCACCGCGACCCTGGCCCTGCCGCCCGGCAGCCGGCCGGTTGCCATGCACCTGGACGTGGAACCGCACACGCTGCCGGAGTGGCAGACCGATCCGCAGGGCACGGCGCAGCAGTACCTGGCGCTGCTCGACGCGGTGCACAGTCGCCTGGCCGCGAGCGGTACAGGCTTAGGGTTGGTCGTGGATATCCCCTTCTGGTACGACGGCCAGAGCGTCACCTACGGCGGGCAGACGCGGCCATTGAGCGAGCATGTGCTCAACCGGGTCAGCGTCGCCACGCTGATGGATTACCGCGACCATGCCTGGGGCGGCAATGGCCTGGTGACCCTGGCTGGCAGCGAGATTGCGTTTGCCGGCAGCATTGGCAAACGCGTGCGCGTCGGCGTCGAGACCAACGCGCCGGGCGGGCAGCCGGCCTACATCACCTTCTACGAAGAGGGGCGCCGGGTGATGCTCGGCGAGCTGGCCACGACGCGCAACGCCTACGCGGGCGCGGCTGGCTTTGGCGGCGTGGCCGTGCACGATTACGACGGCTACGCCGCGCTCAACCGCCGGCGAGGCGTCGCGCCCTGGATGCCGGTCAGTTGGGATCAGGCCGCGGCGCTGGTCAGCTACCAGGCGCACGTCGGCGCGATAGACGACATTCTGCCGTTTCAGTACGAGCTGAGCGCGGCTGCCAACGGCAGCCTGATCGCGCTGGCGCCGGTGGACGCCGGCCTGATCAGCCAGATGCACGCCAACGGCCATCTGATCTTCCCCACGATCACCAACCAGTTCGATCCGGCGCGCGTGAGCACGATCATCAACAGCGCCACTCTGCGCCAGGCGCACATCCAGGTCATCCTGGCGCAGATCAACGCCTGGGGCTTCGACGGCATGGATATTGACTACGAAAGCCTCTACGCCAGCGATCGTGACGCGTTCACGACCTTCGTGACCGAGCTGGCGAGCAGCCTGCACGGCCAGGGCAAGCGCGTCAGCATTGCCGTGCATCCCAAGACCTCCGAGCCGGGCACGTGGAGCGGCCCGCAGGCGCAGGATTACGCGGCGCTGGGGCGCGTGGTGGATCGCTTCCGCATCATGGTCTATGACTACCACTGGTCGTCCAGCACAGCCGGCCCGCTGGCGCCGCTGGCCTGGGCCGACGATGTGCTGGCCTTCGCCACGAGCGTGGTGGACCCGGCGCTGATTTGGCTGGGCGCGCCGCTCTACGGCTATGATTGGGTAGGCAGCAGCGGTGAGGGCATCACCTGGACCGACGCGATGGCGCGGCTGACGGCCAACGGCGCCGCTTTGCAATGGCAGGATGCGGATGGCAGCGGGCATGTCAAGGAGCCGTGGTTCAGCTACGGCGCGCACCAGGTCTGGTTCTACAACGGGCTGGCGGTGCGTCATCGCCTGCGCCTGGCCGATGCCTACGACATCGCCGGCATCGCGCTCTGGCGCCTGGGTCACGAGGACCCGGCCGCCTGGCAGTGGATGGATGCCTGGCGGCGTTTCTACGCCCACGGCGATCTGACCGGCGACGGCGCCACCGACATCGTGGATGTGCAGACGCTGGCCGCGCATTGGGGCGAGACCGCGGCCCAGCCGGTTTTCGACCGCTGGTATGATCTGGACCGCGACGGCGCGGTGACGCTGGCGGATGTGATTAGGGTCGCAGCGGAGTGGGATGGGAATTAGGACCTGGCGCCTAACCAGGCGAGAAGCGCGTCCGGCTGCCAGGTGTTGATGACGTGCTGCGGCTCGACCCATGCCCGCCGCGCAAGGGCAATGCCAAAAACCTCCTGCGCCAGGTGACCTGGATCATGCGCGTCGGTGTTGATCGCCAGGCGGATGCCCATCTCCATGGCGCGGCGGGCATAGACGTCATCCAGATCGAGACGGTTGGGGTTGGCGTTGATTTCCAGCGCGACGCCGCTGGCTGCGGCCGCGGCCAGGACGGCATCCATATCCAGGTCAGCGCCCTCGCGGTCCGGAATCAGGCGGCCGGTGGGATGGCCGATGATGTCCACGTGCGGATTGCGGATCGCGTTCAGCAGGCGGTTGGTCACCTGGGTGCGCGGCTGGCGCAGACTGGTGTGCAGGGAGGCCACGATGATGTCGAACTGCGCCAGCACCTCATCGCTGTAGTCGAGCGTGCCATCCGCGCGGATTTCCACCTCAGCGCCCTGCAAGAGGCGGATGGAATCCCCCAGCTCGATTTGCAGCGCCTCGATCTCCGCGCGCTGACGTACAATATCCTCCAGGCTCAAGCCGCCGGTGATGCCCAGGCCGCCCGAATGATCGGTGATGGCGAGCACCTGCAGGCCCCGTGCCCGTGCGGCCAGGGCCATCTCCCGAATCGTGGCCCGGCCATCGCTCCAGGTGGAATGGCTGTGCAGTTCCGCGCGGCGCTGACTGCTTTCGATCAGCGCGGGCAGGCTGCCGGCCAGCGCGGCCTGGATTTCGCCGCGGTCTTCGCGCAGCTCCGGCGCAATCCAGGGCAGGCCTAGCACGGCATAGACCTCCGCCTCGGTCGCGCACAGGATTTCGCTGCCGTCCGCACGCACCAGGGCCTGATCCGACAGCGACAGCCCCCGATCGAGCGCGAGTTGACGCAGGCGCACGTTGTGCTCCTTGGAGCCGGTGGCGTACTGCAGCGCGGTGCCGAAACGTTCCGGCGGATGCACCCACAACTGCGCGCGCAGGCCGTTGACGAATTCTACGCTGGCCTTGGTGCCGCCCTGGCCGAGGATGCGCGCGACGCCTGGCTGGCTGACGAACGCCTGCATGACCGGCGCGGAATCGGCCGCGGCCGCGAGCAGATCAAGATCGCCCACGGTGGACTTCATGCGGCGCAGGCTGCCGCCCAAGGCAGCGTCCACGACGCCGGGCGCCTGACGCAGCGCGGCCAGCATTTCCAGCGCCGCGGGCAGGGCTGCACCCAACGGCGTGCGGCCGCTGCGGCGGCCCAGCGATTCCAGGCCGGCCAGGATCTTGGCCTCTGATTTGGCGCCCATGCCGCTCAGGCTGCGCAGCTGACCGCCGCGCGCTGCCGCCTCCAACTGCGCCAGGGTGGTGACACCCAGGCTGCGCCAGAAGAGATTGATCTTCTTGGGTCCGAGGTCGGGCACGCGCAGCAGTTCGGCCAGGGTGGCAGGCACCTCTGCCTGCAAGCGCTCCAGGAAGCCAAGCTGGCCGGTGCGCAGCAGCTCATCCATCTTATCCGCAATCGCCTTGCCCACGCCCGGAATTTCACGCAGCTTGCCTTCGCGCCAGACATCGTTGATATCACGGCCCAACGCATCCAGATTATCGGCCACCTTGCGGTAGGCGAGCGTGACGTAGATCACCTCGCCCTGAATGTCGAGCAGATCGGCGATCAAGCGAAAGGTGTTAGCGAGTTCATGGTTGGTCATGGGTCTACCTGGGTTCTTCTCTCGTTCCTGCGCAAGTTCGGGATTCCCGGCCCTCAGAGGCCGACGAGGTGATCGGCGCGATCGTGATAGTGCAGACGCCACGTTTCGCGCCGCGGATGTTCCACATATTCGAATTGGGTGATGCCGGTGTTGCGCACCCAGACCTCACAGCGGCGCCACGGGCCGACATTGAAGATGTGATCAAACGCAACCTCAATAATTCCACCGTGACAAACCGCGGCGATGGTCTGCTGCCGATGGCGCTGCACGATTTCTTCCAGAAAAGCCCCCACGCGCGTGCGAAAGTGCATCCAGCTCTCGCCTTCGTCCATCCGAGGGGTGATCGAGTTGAACGGGCGCTCGCTGCCCCAGTAATCGGCATAGTCACGCGGCAGATCATCGTTCGGATACGGCGTATGATCGAGGCGGTTGTTGCCAATTTCACGCAGGCGGTCGTCGCGCTGCAAGGTCATGTGATAGGCTGCACAGAGCAGGGCGGCTGTTTCCAGCGCACGGCGCATGGTGCTACAATAGAGGGCATCAATCGTGGGCAGGTGCGTGGGCAGCCACTGGGCCAGCGCGGCGGCCTGGCGCTTGCCCAGGTCGGTCAAGCCTTCGTCTTTGTTGCCCTCATTCCAGTCCTTCAGATTGACCAGGCTTTGCCCGTGTCGAATCATGAAAAGTCTCATTCGTGGGATCCTTTCGTGTCATAGTTCGCACGACTCAGTGTAGGCGTCTGGCAACGATTGTCAAATTGCAGCGATTCAGTTGAGGAGCGTTATGCAGTCATTCAAGGATCAAATTGTGGTCATCACCGGCGCGTCCAGCGGCATCGGTCGCGAGTTGGCGCGCGCGTTCAGCCGAGACGGGGCGACCGTCGTCCTGGCCGCCCGCTCCGTGGATGCGCTGGAGCAGTTGGCCGCGGAGCTGCGGGAGGCCGGCGGTCAGGCGCTGGTTGTGCCGACCGATGTGCGCGACTACAACCAGGTCGAACGCCTGGTCCGCGTCACGCAGGAAACCTTTGGCCGCCTCGATGTCTTGGTCAACAATGCCGGCCAGGGCTTGGGCGTGTGGGCCAAAGACTTGACCATGGGACCGGTGGAGGAACTCTTCCGCACCAACGTGCTGGCCGTCATCTACGCTACGCGCCTGGCCTTGCCCGGCATGATCGCGCGGCAGCACGGTCTCATCATCAACGTGTCGTCAGTGGCCGGCAAGGTGGGCACGCCCAGCGACAGCGTCTACGCGGCCAGCAAGTTTGCGGTCAACGGCTTTTCGCAGGGGCTGCGCGCGGAAGTGGCGCAGCACCACATTCAGGTGCTGACGGTCTGCCCGTTCTTTACCAGCGGCACCGGTTTCAGCCGAAACGTGCCCGGACGCGGCTTCGAACCGCGCAATCCCCTGCGCCGCATGAGCGCACGTCGCGTCGCGGAGCTGACCCTGCAAGCGGCGCAGCAGGGCAAACACGAAATCGTCCTGACCCGCACGGCGCGAGTGGGCGTCTTTCTCAATCACGCCGCGCCAGGCGTGGTGAACTGGGGATTGGCCAAGGCCGCGCGCTTCATGCGACACAGAGAATGATAAGTGCAAAGGGCAAAATGGATCAAGTATCCAGTGTGCCTGCTGTGTAAATCGTCGCTCACCCGATGCTCAGGATTGGAGGTGAATCAAAGATCATGACAACTCATCCAGCGCTCCACACTCCCTGCGGCGCTTTGTACTTTGTACTCTTCATCCCCTGTCGCTTTTGTAAGTGACTGGGGGAGAGACCGGGAACTGGACGCGTGAGAATAAAGGGGCCAAGGAAGGCCTCTGGAAAGGGGGAGTATGGCGGCTGTGCGGCTCAATGGGCAGGCTGCCAAACACGATTGACTATCCAGATACATGAGGGGTGCCCAGGGGACGAAGTCTTATGCAGAGTATTCGCGACCCATAATGGCTGTTGAGTCAGGTGGTTGGCGATCATGACCAGTAGCTGTTGCGTGAACAATAATGGGCTCCTTACGCAGGAGTAAAGAACAAGTTGAGCCAACGCAGCCGGTTGCGTGCGCAGGCTTGGTTAGACAAGGTGCTGTACGGCGAAACCGACTGGCAAGCGCCAGTTCATGGTTCGGCAGCGTTGCACGTAGTCACGACCCAAGCGAAAAATGCTGTAGTCGCACTGATCGGCGGGTGCGAGTTCTTGTTGGCGTCTGTGACGGATGAGCCATTCGCCGACATAGATCATCCAGAGCACGGTGGTCGCCATGCCCAACAACAACGTATCCAAACGCTCCGGGTCATCAAGTTGGCTGTTTTCCAGATCAAAGCCGCAGCTTTTCCAGTCGCGGAAAGTAGGCTCAATCCAAAAACGCTTGCGACCGCGGCGCCAGGCGTGCGCATCGGCCGACTGATCCAAGGCCCAATAGCGCGGGGATTCCTGATTGGGAGACCAATCGGCGATGAGGTTGACCGGGCCGAAGTGATGTTCTTTGGTCAGGTACACCTTTTGCACGTAGCGGCGCTCGCCAACGGTGAGACTCAGGTCGCGTAATGGCTGCCAGAGACCATCGATGGTCTGGATGTATAGATCGGACTTCAAGCCGACCTGCCAGTGCCAGTGTTGATCCTGGCAGTATTGTTGCAGGGCCACCGCTCGGAACTCGGCATCCCCGTAGAAATGTACCCGTTGCGCAGGGGGTAGATCGGGCTGCACGCGCTTGATGAGGGCAAGCTGTTCATCCGCACTCGTCGCGCCGAAGGGGATCACTTGCCAAGCCAGCGGCAACAGACGCTTGTGATAAGCGGCGCCCAAGGTGAGCACACTCCACCGATCCGCCAGATCGGTGCGGTCCATGACCAGATTGACTTCGCAACCTGTCCAATGTTGAAACAGGTTGCGCACCAAGGATCGGTAGCATCCCCGCCGATCCAACTGCTCGCTCTTGAGAAAGCGACGCACACGTTGGATGAGATTCTCTCGCTGACCAGGCAAGGGTAGTCCCAACGCCAACGTCGCCAAATGGCAGTTGGGACTAACCGCCAAAGCCTGGCACAGCAGAGCCAGATTCGCAATCTGCGGTTTGCTCGCCGGCATCCCAAGCGCCGTCAATTGTTGCACTAACTGCCTATGTAATTGTAAACTGTTCACCGGGCACTCCTTTTGGTGGTAAGCCAGATCGATTGTTTCCAATCTACTGTATCACTTTTGGAGTGCCTTGACTACACCTTGCTGTCGGAAAAAATACAAATAGTTCGCAAATTTAATACGCTATATCTGTACTCATTGAAAAAAAAACTGACAGGGGATGAACTTTGTACTCTGCACTTTCCTACTGCTTCCGGTAGTCGCGCGCAAAGAGAATGCTGTTGAGGACAAAGAAGAAGACCGCGAGGGCGAGCAGGGCGAGCAGATGCTGGGGGTTGGGCCAGGCGCCGACGAGGAAAAGACGCTGGAAGGCCTCGCGACCGTAGTAAACCGGCAGGGCGTAGGCCAGGTATTGGATGGGCAGGCGCAGGCCGCTGATGGGGAGGAAGAAGCCGCTGAAAAAGACGGCCGCCAGCAGCGAGATCATCGAAAGCTGCACCGCCTGGCTTTCTGATTGGGAAATGATGGAGATGAAAAAGCCCCATCCCAGCGAGGCCGCCGTCACCAGCAGCAGGGTCAGCACAAAGGCCCAGAAACTGCCAAAGAACGGCACGCCCAGTACGCGAATCAGCGCGGTCAGGATGCCGCCGAGCGCCACCCCCAGGATGATGTAGCTCAGATACTTGCCGGCGAGAATTTCGATCGGCGCGATGGGCGCAACGCGGAAAATCTCGTCCGCGCCCAGGATCTTCTCACGCACCAGGGAGAGCGCGCCAAAGGTGACGGCCAGGTGCTGGAGGAGCAGCGCCAGCACGGCCGGCGCGTAGAAGTCAATGTAACCAGGCGGCCGACCATGCAGGCGCTCGCTGTTGATGTTGCGAATGTCCAGCGTGAAGGGGTTGACCAGCACTTCCGGCGGGATGTCACGCAGCAGCGTGCCAACCTCTTGCAGTTGATTCAGCAGCCCGCGCGCCTTTTGCAGTTGCGCGCGCGATTTTGGCACATCGCCGCCGCCGGCGCGGTTGAGCTGCGTGCGAGCCTCGCGAATAGTGGCTTTCATCTCGGTCAGCGCTGCGCGCGACGCCTGCAGCTTTTGCACTTCGTCGGCTGAGCCGCCGGCGGCTTCGCCGACCACCGCGTAGACGCTGCCGCTCAGCCCCAAGGCCGTGTCCAGGCCCACGGATGCGGCATCCACCTGCTTCTCTAGTTCGTCCAGCCGCGCCAGCGCCGTCGTCGTATCGCCATTCCCCAGGGCTTGATCCAATTCGTCCAGGCGCGTCAACGTATCCTGTGAAAATTCATCCAGGCCGGCCGACAGCGTGCGCGCACGGGCCAGCCCTTCGACGACCAGGTCTTGGTTGATGCGCGTGACCAGCGCATTGACCAGGTAGGCGGCATAGTCCGCGCCCACGGGGTCAATTTCGTTGACGAGGACCGTCAGGGTGATGGGGTGGCCGCTGCGGAATTCGGCATAGGCGTCGGCCGGAAACTGCGCCAGCACATCCACTTCTTTGTTGGCGAGCTTCTGCTGCCCGGCGGCGGCGTCGCTGGTGATTGCCACCACCTTGATCGGCCCACCGTACGCGCCGGCAATGGATTCGATCTGGCTGCGCACCGCGGCCCCTTCTGGCACCACCATCAGCACCTTCACCTGGGGCCGGGCGCCGGTGTAACCAACGCCGAAGAGGAGCAGGATGAGAAAGGGGCCGAGAATGAGGGTCAGCACCAGGCGCGGCTGGCGCAGCACCTCCCAGATTTCCTTGCTGGGAAAAGAAATCAAACGCAGTAGAAACTTCGGCATGGCGCTTACCCCTGTTTCTTTGCCTCATGCTGTTCGATCAAGCGCACGAAGACATCATCGAATTTCAAATCCACGATATCCACGCTGTCCAGGTCGAGCTTCTGCTCGTACAACGTCTGCACGATGAGCGGGAGGCGAGTTTGGGCATCGTCCACCACGATGCGCAGGTGATCGAAGCCGCGGCTTTCGGTGCTGCGCACCCAAGGAAAAGCCTCCAGGAGCGTCTTATGCTCACGCGTCATCTGATCGGCGATGATGTCAATCGCCTCGCCGCCCAGGGCACGCGCGCGCAGGTCGGCTGGTGAGCCGACAGCCACCAGTTCCCCTTTGGCGACGATTGCCACTGTGTCGCACACATCGGCTTCGTTGACATACTGTGTCGTGACGAAGATGGTGCGCCGGCCCAGGGACTTGCCGCCGGGGCCGATGCGTTCCCGATCGCGCAGGCTGCGGAACTCCTCCCATAACGCGGCGCGCAAAATCGGGTCAATGCCGGCTGTCGGTTCGTCCATGTAAACCAGCGCAGGTTCGTGCAGCAGCGCGCACGCCAGCTCCAGACGCCGCTTCATGCCGCCGGAGATGTTGCCGGCCAGCGCGCGCTGATGTTCGCTCAACTTGACCAGTTCCAGCAGCCGCGGCAGGCGCTGCCGCCGATCATGCCAGCTCAAGCCGTAGATGGAGGCTATGAAGTTGAGGTTTTCCGCCACGCTCAGGTTGGGGTAGAGCACGAACATCTGCGGCATATAGCCGATCTGCTCGCGCTCCTGGCGCGAAAAACGGGCCGGCTCTTTGCCAAAGACCGCAACCCGTCCCTGTGTGGGGAAATAGACGCCGTTCAGCAGACGGATCAGGGTGGTCTTGCCGCTGCCGCTGGGGCCAAGCAGGCAAAAAATCTCGCCTCCCTGCACGCTCAAGTTGATATCCTTGAGCGCAACCTGCGTACCAAACACCTTGTTCACCTGGCTGACTTCGATGACTGGCGACATCTCTCCCTCTCCGCTCTCTGGTCTCTGTTTTCTATCCTCGACTCGTCCACACCACGCGCCCCTTCTTGATCACCTCCCGCACCAGGTTGCCGCCAAAGCGATAGCCCAGGTGACGATAGTCGGGTGCGTCGAGGAGTAGAATGTCCGCCTGTTTGCCGGCTTCCAGGCTGCCCACCAGCGCGCCCAGGCCGATGGCGTGCGCGGCGTTGAGGGTGGCCGCGCAGATGGCTTCCGCGGGGGTCAGGCGCAAGTAGCGGCAGGCCAGGGCGATGATGAACTGCATGGACTCGCACCAGCAGGTGCCAGGGTTGAGGTCGGTCGCCAGCGCCAGCGCGCCGCCCAGATCAAGCAGGCGCCGCGCCGGTGTGAATTCATGGTGTCCCAGGCCAAAGGGCGTGCCAGGCAGCGCCACGCCGATGGTGTTGGATTGCGCCAGCAGCGCCAGGTGATCGTCCGGCGTGCTGACCAGGTGATCCACCGAGGTAGCGCCCAGACGCACAGCCAACGGCGTCCCGCCCAGGGGCGCAAATTCGTCCACATGCAGCTTGAGCGCCATGCCCGCGTCGGCCGCGGCCGTCAGGATGCGCTCACTTTGCGCCAGGTCGAAGACGCCTTGCTCGCAGAAGACATCACAGAAGCGCGCGGCTGGCACATAGGTGGTGTAACCAGGCCCGCCGTCGGTTGCGGTCAACGCCACCTGGTACTGCAAATCGGCCACGGCCGGGATCACCTCGGCGACGAGATAATCCACATAGGCGTCCGTGCGGCCGCTGAACTCCGGCGGCACGGCGTGCGCGCCCAAGAAGGTGGGCGTCAGGTCCATGGCGTGATCTTCATCTAAGATGCGGATGGCGTCCAGCATCTTGATCTCGTCATCGAGGTTGAGGCCATAGCCAGTCTTGGCCTCGGCCGTCGTCGTCCCATGCGCCAACATGCGATCCAGGCGGCGGCTGGTTTGGGCCACCAATTCTTCGACGGAGGCGGCGCGCGTCGCCTTGACTGTGCTCACGATGCCGCCGCCAGCCTGCATGATCTCCATGTAGCTGGCGCCGGCAATGCGCATCTCGAACTCCGCCGCGCGGTCGCCGGCCCACACCACGTGCGTGTGTGGATCTACAAAGCCCGGCAGCACGATGCAATCGCTTGCATCCGTTAACTCATCCGCGGTGTAGTCGGCCATGATCTGCGCAGTGGCGCCGACGGCGACAATGACCTCGCCCTTGAGCGCCAGCGCGCCATCTTCGATCAACCCAATCTCCGCCATCTGCGCACCGCGACGCGGGCCCCCGCCCGGGGGCGCGGCCAGGGTCAGCAGTTGGCGAGCATGGTGGATGATACGCGTCACATGCATGATGGAACCTCGTTTCAGGGCAGCAGCCCAGGCTGTTCAGATGGCAGCCATTGTACCACAAATCCACTCACAAGCCCCCG